>REBR01000265.1 GCA_007692645.1 Halomonadaceae bacterium
GCATCAGCGCCTGGAAGACACCATGGCCAGCTTGCCGGAGCCACCCTGCAATCCCTTCAGTATCACCGCCTTTGAAACCGGCTACCGCCAGGGGGGCCACTGGCTTAAGGGGATGATGGCCTATGTGGGGGGTAACCGGGATCTGGCCATGGCTTTTCTGGCGCAACAGGTACCGGAACTGAAAGCCATAGACCCACAGGGCAGCTACCTGTTGTGGCTCGATTGCCGGGGGCTGGGGCTCGATGATGAGGCATTGAAGGCATTTTTTGTGCATCAGGCGGGGGTGGGCTTGAGCCCGGGCCGCCAATTCGGCCATCAGGGCCGCGGCTTTATGCGCATGAATCTTGCAACCCCCAGAGTTACCCTGGAGCAGGCCCTGAACCAGATTCACCAGGCGGTGGCGGCCCACCGCAACCGTTGATTGTTGTTAAGGACTAAAAGGAACTGGCTATGCAGGCACACCCGGAAGTTCACGCAAGGGCCGCAGCGGCCCTGCGCACCCAGTTTGTGGCGGATTCCCTGGCCATGCCGGTGCACTGGTTTTATAACGTGCAGGACATTGAAAACGCCTTTCCCGGGGGCGTTCGTCAGCTGGAAGCCCCCCCAGAGAAACACCCCTCCTCAATCATGTCCCTGCATTCCACCCACAGCGGTGGCCGCAAAGGCGCCAGCCCCAAGAGTGAGCGGATGATTGTGGGTGACGTGATTCTGAAAGGAAAACGCCCGTTCTGGGACCGCAAGAACATGCATTACCACCAGGGCATGGTGGCCGGTGACAATACCCTGAACGCCCACTGCACCCTGGCCCTGATGCAGGCCATTAACACCAATAACGGCCACTATGACCAGGAGCAGTTCCTGGACCGCTACATCGCCCTGATGACCAGTGAAGAACCGGCCCACCCGGACACCTATGCGGAGTCTTACCACCGGGGGTTTTTCGCCAATCTGGAGCAGGGCATGCCCCGGCACCGTTGCGCCGCGATCACCCACGACACCCCATCAGTGGGGGGGCTGGTGAGCATTGCCGCCATTGTTTTCGCAGAGCGGTTACGGGGCACCCCACTGCTGGCGGTGCAGCAACTCTGCCATGAGCACCTGTACCTCACCCACCCGGATGACGCCCTGGCCCAGGTCTGTGCCAGTTACGTGAGCCTGCTGGACCGGCTGCTGTTTCTGTCACCCAAGGACTCCCCCCGGGCAGCCCTGCTGGATGCCACCCGGGGGCTGTCCCGGCGGGACCTGAAAACACTGATCGACAGTAACCAGCCCGACAGGGAGGTGATTGGCCGTGTGCTCTCCCCCGCCTGCTATATCTCTGATGCCTGGCCCGCGGTGCTGTATCTGGCCTGCAAGTACAGTGAGTCACCGTTAAAGGCACTGCAGGCCAACGCCAATGTGGGGGGTGACAACGTGCACCGGGGGGCGGTACTGGGGGTGTTACTGGGCCTGATCAATGGCGGGGCAGTGGACGACCTGTTTAACCAGCTGACCGCCCGGGAAACGCTTCAGCAGCACATTGACTGGCTGGTTTATGGGGGCAAAGGGGAGTAACCCGGGCCCCGGGCAGGCCCCCGCCGGCGCTACAGCAGCCCCGGGTTCAGCTGCCAAATGGCCAGATTCAGAAAAGCGGCAAAGCTGACCCACAGCAGGTACGGCACCAGTAACAGGGCCGCCAACGGGCGCTGCTGCCAGAACGCCACTACCGTGGCCACAATCAGCCCCAGCAACAGCAGGATATTGGCAAAGGCCAATCCACCCTGGTGCCAGGCGAAAAACAGCCAGCTCCACAGCACATTGGGCACCAGCTGCAGCACGAACAGGGTCAGTGCCCCCCGGGCTCCCTGCCAGGCCCTCTGGCGCCATACCAGCCAGGCGGACAGGGCCATCATCAGGTAAAGCAGTGTCCAGACCGGACCGAACACCGCCCCGGGTGGTGCCCAGTCAGGCTGTGTCAGTTGCTGGTAAAAATCCCCGGCGTTCACCGAGGCAATGGCCCCCAGGGCGGCCACCACCGCCAGTAGTACGATCCAGGCCGTCAGCCCCAGTAGCTGCAGTGAGCGGGACATTCTGTACATAACCCTCTCCTTTGTCATTACCTGGAAAACTGTGGTATCCGTTATTCTACTCCACATTCACAACAGATAAGGCCTTACCCATGCAACCTGTCACTCCCTGGCTGTTAGCCCTCGCCGTCACCGGGCTGGTGGCCTGTACTTCCAGTCAGACGGCAACCAGGGAATCTGATTCCCATTCTCTGACCCCTGAGCGGTTATCCGCCCAGGGCAACGAGCCTTTCTGGCATCTTCAGGTGGAGAACGGCGAGGCCACCTTACAGCGCCTGGGTAAAGACACCGTCCAGCTTCCCGTTCAGCACACTCGCCAGGACAGCAGCACCCGGGTGGCCAGTGAAACCGTTGAGCCCCTTCTTGAAGCCCGCTTCACCACCGCTTTGTGTCACGACACCATGACCGGCATGCCCTACCCCCAACACGTCAGCCTGCGCTTTCAGGACAGGCAATACCAGGGCTGCGGCGGTGACCCCGCCCAGCTGTTACAGGGGGTGGAGTGGCAGGTTCAGCAACTGGGGGGACAGCCGGTGCAGGACCTGGGGCTGACGCTGCAGTTTACCCCAGAGGGCAGGGTCAGCGGTCATAGCGGCTGCAACCGGTTTTTTGGCCAATACCAGCTCACCGGGGAAGGCCTGACCATCGGTTCCCTGGGCAGCACCAAAATGGCCTGCCCCGGGGACCCCATGACCGTGGAAGCCCACTTCCTGGAGCAACTGCAACAGGTCACCCTGTTTGACCTGAAAACAGACAATAACCTGCAAAAACTGCGGCTTAACACCGGGGGCCACCCCATCACCGCCCTCCCCCGCTAACCCCGGGGGCTCAGGTCCCGGTTCAGCAGGGCCTGATAGAAAATGCGCATCCCTTGACCCATCTCTCACGGTGCAACGGTCAAGTTTCAGTTTCTGCGACCTGGGTCAAAGAGACTACTGATGACCGGTGACGGCATGATCCGGTGTCGGTCATACCTCTGTGCAACCCCAAACAGAGGAAGTGATGCAATGACAACACCAGACAATGCCCAGGGCCGGGCATCAGGCCGCTTTCGCGCTGCCGGTACATCTGCTGGCGCAGGCTTCAGGGCAGGCACATCCAGGCTAGCGCTCACCCTTGCCGTCAGCCTGTTAGTGAGCGGCTGCTTCAACAGTTCTTCCGATAATGATGATGACGATACCCCCTCGGACCCCACCACCTCCCCTGACGCCTTTGCGGTCACTCCACAGGACATCAGCGGCGGCCCGGTGCTGGACGCCAACAATGAGCCCCTGGATAACGCCACGGCAGGGGTGCTGACAGAAAATGAAATCACGGATTTTCTGCAGCAGCTCGGCCTTATGGACACGCAAGGCCAGGAGCCCTTCACGTTCAACTACACCACCAACAGCGACGGCATGGTTAACCTGCCCCTGGATGCCGGGGACTGGGTGCTGGGTTTCAATAAAGACGACACCATCAGCGCCCAACGCTACCGGGTGCTGCCAGACAACGCCTCCCCCCAGGGCCTGTTTATCACCACTCACAGCTGTTACCAGGGGCAGTGTGAAGACATTGCCGATCAGGCCATCGTTGGGTCTGTTACAGGCCTGGTGCATAACGATGACGGCCCCATAGCCGATGCCCAGGTGGGCCTCTCCGGCGGTGCGGCTACCAATGGGGCCTTTGCCCAGACCCGCACCGACAGTGATGGCCACTACACCCTGACCTTTAACGTGTCGGGGCAGAAAGCCCATGCACTGCTATACAGCACCCTGTCTGTGACCGCCCCGGACCATGCCCCTTACCGGGAAGAACTGGCACTGTTTGAGAGCAGCCTGGCCGGGGTCAATGCCCGCCTTGAGCCCGCCGAGGCCAGTGAGATCCTGTGGCAGGAGACCTTCGAGTCTGACTCCCCAACGGTGGCTGACTGGCAGGTGGACGGGGGCATTGCCGACACCACCTGGCAGCCCATTGAGGCGGGCCATGGCATCAGCAATACCCAGGTGGGGGACGGAGTCCGCCTGGCACCGGATGACACCAGCGAGGGCCAGTTACCGGACCCGGCGAATGGCATCTCCGCTTACTGGTATGGGGACGCCAGCCAGGGCAACCCCGGGGGCGACCCGGAAAGCACGGAAGCCCACAGTGGCAGCCTCACCTCACCGGCCATTGACCTGTCCGGGGTCGACAGCGACACCCCCATCAGCCTGCGTTTTAGCACCTGGTGGGAAACCAGCTCCAGCAATGAGGCCATGAACCATGACCAGGAACGCATGACCGTGCTGGTGTCCACAGACGGCGAAACCTTCACCCCCCTGGCGGGTTTAACCCCCCGGCCGGAACCGCAAAGTGGCGAGGACTACCCCCGGGACACCATCCCCTTCAGCAACCAGGGCTTTAACCGGGCCCCGGGCTGGACTACCCAGGAGCCCATCCCCCTGGATGCCCTGGCCGGTGAATCACAGGTGCGGGTACGTTTTGACTACCAGGCCCCGGAAGGGTCAGCGGCGCAGTTTCGCGGCTGGCTGATTGATGAGGTGGCCGTGGTGCAGGAACCAGGCACCTTCCCCCCCTGGCAGGCCCATGCTGACGACAACGGTGACAGTAACGGCAATGAAGAGGACATTGCGGACGGGGGTAATGGCATCGACTGGAATGACTGGGAGATGGACGAATGGGACTGGAATAACTGGGACATGGACACACTGTGCGAACAACAGCCCCTGTACTGCTCACTTATCGGTCTGGAAGAGTTCTGATCTCCGCTTCCTGTTCAGGCTTGCCCGGGCAACACTTGGCCCGGGTTCAGGCATTAACGGGAGCTGAACCTCAGGGCTTTAACTTGTAGCCGGTTTTGAAGATCCACCGCAATACCACCAGGCACAGCCCGAGAAACAGCAATGACATCACCAGGCTGATGCCCACCGGCACGTCCGAGGTGCCGTAAAAGCTCCAGCGGAAGCCGCTGATCAGGTACACCACCGGGTTAAACAGGGTCACGGTCTGCCACAGGGGGGGCAACATGGTGATGGAGTAGAAGGTGCCGCCGAGAAAGGTCAGGGGCATGATGATCATCATGGGAATGATCTGCAGCTTCTCGAACCCCTCAGCCCAGATACCGATGATAAAACCGAACAGGCTGAAGTTCACCGCCGTCAGCACCAGAAAGCCCAACATAAACACCGGGTGCTGTATCTCATAGGCCACAAACAGCCGCGCTGTTAACAGCACCAGCAAGCCCAGGATTACGGACTTGGTGGCCGCGGCCCCCACATACCCGATGACCATTTCCGCCGGGGACACCGGCGCCGACAACACCTCGTAAATGGTGCCGGTAAAGCGGGGCATATAAATCCCAAAGGAGGCATTGGAGATGCTCTCGTTGAGCAACAGCAGCATGATCAGCCCCGGGATAATAAAGGCCCCGTAGGGAATGCCGTCGATCTCCGTCATACGCGAGCCGATGGCAGCCCCGAACACCACAAAATACAGAGAGGTGGCAATCACCGGTGAGGCAATGCTCTGCATCAGGGTGCGGAAGGTGCGGGCCATTTCATAACTGTAAATGGCGCGGATGGCGTAAAGATTCATGATGCGCTCCCGGCAGTGCCATTTTCACCCTGCACCAGATCCACAAAAATCTCCTCCAGGGAACTCTGGCTGGAGTGCAGGTCACGGAACTCCAGCCCCTCCCGGGCCAGGGCTTTCAGCAGCTCGGCAATACCGGTCTGTTCCTGCTGGTGATCGAAGCTGTACACCAGTGTCAGCCCCTCATCTTTCAGGTTCAGGTTGAAGCCCTGCAGGGCCTCCGGCAAGGCAGACAGGGGGTGCTGCAGGCTGATGCTCAGCTGCTTGGTGCCCAGCCGGTCCATCAGGGCCTGTTTGTTATCCACCAGGATAATCTCCCCCTGATTGATCACCCCGATGCGGTCCGCCATTTCCTCCGCCTCTTCAATGTAATGGGTGGTGAGAATAATGGTCACCCCACGTTCCCGCAGGCGCCGCACCATCTCCCACATGTTCTGGCGCAAGGACACATCCACCCCGGCGGTGGGCTCATCCAGAAACAGAATGTCCGGCTCATGGGCCAGGGCCTTGGCAATCATCAGCCGCCGCTTCATGCCCCCGGACAGGGAGTTAGTGGTCTCATTGCGTTTATCCCACAGGGACAGGTCCCGCAGCAGCTGTTCCACCAGGACATTATTACGGGGTTTACCAAACAGGCCCCGGCTGAGGTTCACCGTGGCCAGCACGGTTTCAAACATGTCACAGGCCAGCTCCTGGGGCACCAGACCGATACGGCTGCGGGCCGCCCGGTAGTCCCGCACATTGTCATGGCCGTCTACCAGCACAGTGCCGCCGCTGGCTTTCACCAGGCCGCAGACAATCCCAATCAGGGTGGTCTTGCCCGCCCCATTGGGCCCCAGCAGGGCGAAGATCTCGCCTTTGTTAATCGTCAGGTTGACCCCTTTAAGGGCCTGAAAGCCTGACTCGTAGTGCTTGCTGAGGTCCGTCAGCTGAATGACCGGAGGCATACTCTGTCCTGTTAATAAAATCAGTGGTGGTGTTCGTTAGAGAGTGCCATAGGATACGGATGACAGAACGGGAGATACCACTGTTCCCGGCAGGAATAACAGTCGCCAGTTGCCCCAATCGCGGCTATAGCCGCTCCCACAGGGTTTCCTGCCTCATTGCAGCCGTGGTGATAACCGGTTATGCGGCAAAGGCTGATCGCGGCTATAGCCGCTTCTACAGGGTTTCCAGCCTACTCGCAGCCGTGGGCTTACTCCTGCTCCTGTGGGAGCGGCTATAGCCGCGATCATTTCCCGGCAACTCCAAAGTCTCAGGGAAAAACGCACTGCTAAGCCCGCACCAGCCGCCCCCGGTGCGGCGCTGCCGCCAGCAGTGCCCCGGTGAGCAGGGCAAAGGCCGCCAGCAAAAAGACCCCATCCACCGGGTAACTCTCACTGGCATAGAGGGCCACAAAGACCCCGGCCATCAGCCCCTGAATACAGGCAAAGGTGGCGGTGGCGATACCCCAGGCATGCACATGGCCGGTGGCGGTAGTAAGTTCACTGAGCCGCCCGGAGACCGTCGCCACCATGCCGGGGATCAACGCTCCCACCAGCAGTGACGACAGGCTCAGGCTCCAGATGGCGCTGTGCAATACCGGTAACCCCACCGCCAGGGCTTTCACCAGCAGCCCGCCGATGAGCACTTTTTCCCAGCCATGGCGGCGGCCGAGAACCCCCATCACAAAAGGCCCCAGCAAGGCTCCCAGGCCAAACAGCCCCCACTGAAGAGCACCCTGCTGGGCCGTGAGTGCCAGGTGGCGCTGCAGGTAATCCACCCAGAACAGGGTGTGGGGAATAAAGCCGATGGCGTCACAGGCATAGACCCCGTATACCAGCAGCAGTGCCGGCTGGCGGGAATCAATGGAGGAAGCGGGGCGGGTCATGGCCGGTACCTCTCGCCCTGGCCAGGGGCCCAGCAGCAGCCACAGGGTAAGCACCCCGAGAAAGGTCAGCCCCAGCCAGGCCAGGGTCATACCCGCCACCATCAGCCATTGCACCAGGGTGGCGGACAGCAGAATACCCAGACCGACACCGCTGAAAATGGCCGCCCCACCCCAGACCCGGTTCCCCTCCGGCAGCAACCGCAGCATAGCCGCCGGCACCACCACCATCAGCACCGCACCAAAAACCCCACTCACCAGGCGGGCCAGGAAAAACACCGGAAAACCCAGTGGCCAGCTGCACAGCAAAAAGCTCAGCACCACCAGCACCGCACTGACCCGAATCAGCCGCAACTGCCCCCAGCGCACCGCCATACGGGTGGCCAGCAACGCCCCCAGGGTGTAACCGAACAGATTGGCCGCCCCCAGCCAGGCCGCCCCCGCCGCCGTGAACCAGCCCTGGTCAATCAGCCCTGGCAGAATGGCGGTGTAGGCAAAGCGGGCCAGGCCAATACCCAGTAATGCAGCGGCCATGCCGTAAAGCAGTGGCCTTAACGTGGGTTGTGTCATGTAACGGGTTTACTCCGAGGGGGCGGTTTCCCGGAAGGCCGGGTGCTGCAACAGGGTATCAGCCCATTGGCTCAGGTGCTCACGGTGTTCCCGCCATTTCAGGGTCGGGAAGCGAAAATCCAGGTAACCCAGGGCACAGCCCAGGGCAATGGCCCCCAGGTTTATGGGCTGGGGCGAGAGTTCCTCAGTGGGGTAGCTCTCCAGGTAATCCAGGGTCTGATCAATGGCGGCCAGCCAGCGGGCTTTCCAGAACTGCGACTGCTGTTCATTGGGTCTATTGGATTCCATTACATACAGGTAGGCCGCATCCATAATGCCATCTGCCAGGGCCTGCAGCACCGCCACCGCTTCCCGGGCCGGGCTCTGTACTCCCTGCAGGCTGGCCTGCCCCCGGTCTACCGCCAGCTGATCCAGATACTGGCAAATTACCGGGCTATCTACGATTAACCGCCCTTCACGGGTCACCAGGGCCGGCACTTTGCCCAAGGGGTTGGTACAACTCAGGCGGGCACTGTCATTCAGGGGGTGAACCGTCTCCAGGGTGATATCCCCGTTCAGCTCCAGCACCTGAGCGCAGATCAGCACCTTGCGGGCATAGGGGGACGTCTTTGAATAGAACAGTCTCATGGGCAAGCTCCTTTTGCATGGGTCCGTTATCCCGACGGACGGAGGGCTTATTCTGCCCTTTTACCATCAGGTTTTGCCAGTGGGAAAACAAACCCGGTTTGATTTATTGATATGTTATAACGTACCATTTTGTACCTGTCGCCCCATCCCGCCAACAACCCTCTGCCAGGAGGCACACCCCCATGACGTTTTACCGCTTCGGTCTCGCCACCCGTTTATTACTGGTCATGGTAATTTCCGCTCCGGTGCTGGCAGGCACCTTTGCGTTAATCAGCACCGGAGCAGCAGGATGAGCAATGGCCACCGGCAACCCTGGGCCCTGGAACTTGATAACATCAGTGCCGGCCATGAGGGGCGGCCGGTGGTGCAGAACTTCAGTGCCCGGCTCTCCCCGGGTCACCAGGTGGCGGTGGTGGGTCCCAATGGCGCCGGTAAATCCACGCTGTTACAGGTGCTTGCCGGTGATCTGCCCCCCCTGGGGGGACAGCTGCGCTGGCAGCCCCGACCCCGGGGGGGTGTGGCCTGGCTGGCGCAGCAAAACCCCATTGAGCGGGATTTCCCCATTTCCCTGGAAGGCTTTGTGGGCACCGGGCTGTGGCCACGCCAGGGGCTGTTCCGGCGCTTTACCCCCCAGGACCGGCAGCGCCTGGATGGGGTGTTAACCCAGCTCGGGCTGATTCACCTGGCCCGGCGGCCCATTAGCAAACTCAGTGGCGGCCAGTTCCAGCGCATGCGCTTTGCCCGCATGCTGTTACAGGACGCCTGCCTACTGTTACTGGATGAGCC
>REBR01000112.1 GCA_007692645.1 Halomonadaceae bacterium
TCCTGGCCGGCACCGGCAACCCCGATAATCACCGACTCCCCCCAACCCTTGTGGCAGCACTCCAAAGCAGAACGCATGACATCCACGTTGCCGATGCACTCATAGGAGTAATCGACGCCGCCGTTGGTCAGCTCGACGATCACTTCCTGAATCGGCGCATCGTAGTTCTTCGGGTTGACGAAATCCGTAGCACCAAGCATGCGGGCCATATCAAATTTGTCTTCGTTGATATCCACACAGATGATCCGGGAGGCCTTGGCCATTACCGCACCCTGAACCACACTCAGGCCAATGCCCCCCATGCCGAAAATGGCCACGGTGGCACCGGGCTCCACCTTGGAGGTATTCAGTACAGCGCCAATGCCGGTGGTAATGCCGCAACCCAGCAGACACACCTTATCCAATGGCGCTTCTTTACTGATCTTGGCCAAAGCGATTTCCGGCATCACGGTGTATTCAGAAAAGGTGGAGGTGCCCATGTAGTGCTTGATCTGCTTGCCGTTCATGGAGAACCGGGAGGTGCCGTCGGGCATCAGGCCCTGGCCCTGGGTGGTACGGATGGCCTGGCACAGATTGGTCTTGCCGGAGGTACAGAAGCTGCACTCGCCACACTCCGGGGTATACAGGGGAATCACGTGGTCCCCCACTTTCAGGGAGGTCACCCCCTCCCCCAGTTCTTCCACAATGGCGCCGCCTTCATGGCCCAGAATAGCCGGGAAGTTGCCTTCCGGATCAGCCCCAGAGAGAGTGTAAGCGTCAGTATGGCAAACACCGGTAGCCACCACCCGAACCAGAACTTCACCAGCCTGGGGACCCTGAACATCCACCTCTTCAATGGAGAGGGGCTTGCCCGCTTCCCAGGCAACAGCAGCGCGTGATTTCATGAGTATTTCCTGTCGATTGATAAATGAGCCGGGAACCCCCGTCTATAGGGGCCACCTTAAGCAAATCAGTGGCAAACAGGAAATACATTTTATGTATGGGGTCGTTAGGGAGTGTCCAACCACAAGCGGGCAAATTCCTCTGCCGGCACCGGCCTGCCGTGAAAATACCCCTGGGACTGGTCACAGCCCATAGCGGCCAGAGCCTCTGCCTGAGCCTGGCTTTCCACCCCCTCCGCTATGGTTTGCATGCCCAGGGTACGGGCCATGGCAATAATGGTATTAACAATGGTCCGGTCACTCTCACTATTGAGCATATCCCGCACGAACGACATATCAATTTTCAGGTAGGTGGCAGCGAACCGCTTAAGGTAGGTCAGGGATGAGTAACCGGTGCCGAAATCATCAATCGCCAGGGTAAAGCCCGCCGCCACCAGTTGACGAGTAATGGCAATGGCCTCTTCCGGGTCCTGGATAAAAGCGCTTTCGGTCAGCTCCAGCACAATGCCCTGGCGCAGGCTAACCTCACAGCAGGCCCCCAGGCGCTGGAGCAGCTCCGGGTCTTGCAACTGGCGGGCGGAGACATTTACCGACAGCTTGCCAGGCAGCCCCCCGCTGCCGCTCTGTTGCCAGGCTTTTAACTGCTGGCAGGCACTTTTAAGCACCCACTCCCCCAACTCAACAATGGAGCCCCGCTCTTCCGCCAGTGGAATAAATTCCCCGGGGCTGATCCAGCCGTATTGCGCGTCATGCCAACGGCATAAAGCCTCAGCACCAATAACACCGCCGCTTTCAAGGTCGATCTGGGGTTGATAGTAAAGCTCTAACTCATCTTCCCGTAATGCCTTGAGCAACCGTTCATGGAGCATCTGCCGGCGATTAATCGCAGCCGCCATCTCTTCATTAAACAGGGTAAAGCCATAGTTGCCCCGCTTGGCCTGATGCAAGGCAATACTGGCATGCTGAAACAGGCTGGCAGGCTCACTGGCATCTTTTGGGTAATGGGCACCCCCGATGGTCACTTCCTGGCGGAAGACCGCCTCCCCAATACGGATCGGCTGCTTAAGCGTGTTGCCTATCAGTGCTGCTACTTGCTGAAGGGCGCTGTATTCCAGGGAAGGTAGCAGGGCCACAAATTCGTCTCCCCCCAGGCGGGCCAGGAAAGCCTCTTCATTCAGGGCCTCCCTGATGCGCTTTGCCACGGCCACTAACACCTGGTCGCCAACCTGGTGGCCCCGGGTGTTGTTGATTTCCTTGAACCGGCGCAGATTGAAGAATAATAATCCCAGGGTTAACGGGGGACACCCTTTGCTCAGGGTCTGTTGTTGATAACGCTCCAGCTGAGCCATGCAGTTCGCACGGTTGGGCAACCCGGTCAACGGATCCTGGAATGCCAGCTGGTGCATGCGCACATCCGCCTGGTTACGTTCCAGCTCTCCCGCAGCGCCAGCGGCAAAAATCTGCAGCACCGAAAGGGTCATTTCTGCGTTGGCAAAGGGCTTGCGGGAAATCACCGCCAGCATGCCTAATGGGCGCCCCTGCATATCTATCAGCCGACACCCTACGAAGCCACGCACCCGCTCCCCGCCCTGGCCCTTTTTCTGATCGGTAAAGTAAAAGTCAGCATCATCCGCCACCAGACAGTGACCATCCCTCATGACCGGTGTGGAGAGGCGCTCGGGAATCTGGATGTGCTCACTGGGGCGCGGCTGGCCACCCATCACCAGTGTCTGCAATGCCAGGGTCTGGTCGTCATTACTGGTGGCAATAAAGCCCCCATCCGCCTCCAGCGCCAATGCCAGGTTCTGCAGTAACTGCTGGAAAAACCCCGGCCCGGAACGCACCGTCAGGGTGCTGGCAATTTGCAGCACCGCCCGTTGGAGACCCTGGGACTGCTGCTGTTCGGTAATATCACAGATAAAACCTTCCAGCCTCAGCACCTGGCCCTGATCATCGAAAATGGCCTGGCCCTGCTCCCACATCCAGCGTACCTGCTGGGACCTGTGCCATAGCCGGTAACTGACTTGAAACGGCTTTTGTTTTCTGATGCAGGCCTGCACCTCGGTATCCACCCGGTGCCGGTCTTCTTCGTGCATCAGCTGCAGGTAGCTGATGGCATTATTCTCGAGTTCCTCTGCGGTATAGCCGGTTAGGGCAAAAGCCCCTTCACTGACAAACAGCATGGTCCACTGGGTATCGTTCAGGCCCTGATAGGCCATTCCTGGCAAGTGCCGCATCAGTGTATACAGCCGGCGTTCGGCATCACTGGCCGTCTTGGCCTGTTGCGGCGACTGGCCAGCACTCTCCTTTGCCTGACTCATACGCTGCTCACTGTAAAAAACAGCCCTGAGTATAGTAAACACTGACAAATGAGGCCTTAATTAAAATGTGTAGGAATGTCACCGGCCACCCTTTTCATCTGCTCACACGCAAATGCCGTAAAACTTTGCGGTTGTCATGTAATTAACGATTCATTCAGGGATATGGAGAGCAGCAATGGACCCCCGCTGGAGCCATGGCGAACATTCCCGGCTGATTGAGATGGCCTGGGAAGACAGAACGCCCTTTGAGGCGATTGAAGCCCTGTATGGGCTGCAGGAGAAGCAGGTGATTGCCTTTATGCGCAGGGAGCTCAAACCCGGGTCCTTCCGGCTCTGGAGGCAGCGCATGCGGGGCCGTACCAGCAAGCATAAGGCGCTGCGCAACCCAGCCATCAGCCGCGGCTACTGCCCCAGCCAATATAAACAGCGCTGAAAGCCCACTGCTGCAAAAACGGCCCTACACCAACGGATTCACATCTGGCCTGGCTGACTGTAAGCCTGTCCGCAAAAGACATTGGCAAACGCCTGAAAATGCGTAGACTGTTCATAAATCACACAGGACTATGTAATGTCTGACCAACACCACAAAATTGCCCCCTGGCAGCGGCAGGTTTCTGCCATTACCAGTGGCTTTCTCGGGGACTGGCTGGAACAGCGGGGCAACCCTCTGGCAGTGGAACTTCAGCTGCTGCACCGGGGGCGAGCCCTGAACCTGGCCCGGCCACAGTTAGAAGACCCTGAAACTACCCTGGTGGTGATGATCCATGGCCTGACTGAAATGGAAACCATCTGGGACTTTCCAGGCCAGCCCGGCGTGCATTACGCCAGCGAGTTGTCGCCATTGATGCCCGCCACCCCCCTGTGCCTGCGCTACAACACCGGCCGCCCCATTTACCGCAACGGCGAGGAGCTGGCCCATACCCTCAATAGCCTGGTGCAGCAGTGGCCCGTTCCGGTCAAGCGGCTGGTACTGATCGGCCACAGCATGGGGGGGCTGCTGATCCGCAGTGCCTGCCATTACGGCAGCGCCCTGCAGCTGCAATGGCCGGAGCTGTTAACGGATTGCCTGTATCTGGGCTCACCCCATGATGGTTCCTGGCTCGCCCGGGCAGCCCACCATTCCGCCGGGCTGCTGCAGAAAATGCCCCGGGACTATCTGCGGGTGGTGGGGGACTTTCTCGACCTGCGCAGTGAAGGCATACGCAATCTGAACCAGGGAGACATCCTGGCAGAGGCCAAGGCCATGCCCCCACTGCTGACCAGTTCACGGCATTACGCCATTGCCGGCTTACTGCTCAAGCAGCCTGAAAATCCCATCAACCTGCTGTTTGGTGATGCCCTGGTGCAGGAAAACAGCGCCCGGGGATTAAACCAGCCCGGCTGGCAACTGACCGACACTGCCAGCTTCGGCGGCATTGACCATATTCGCCTGACCCATCACCCACGGGTCTACCAGCAACTGAAGGAGTGGTTACTGTGAGTACACAATTGCCTGTTTCCATAGCAGCGCCGGCCTCCGCCGGGGAGATTCTTCCAGCACCGGTGGCAGCCACGGAGAAAGATCACCGTATTCAGTGGTGGCTGGGGTTTAGCGATCTGGGGGGTAACACACTGACCCAGGGGGCCCTGGGCATCGAACGCATGCATCTGTCCATTGCGGACGAGGCTTTCAATATTCTCGAGCGCATTCCCGTCACCCGCCCGGTGAGTGAGCAGGTACGGGTGTTGCACCATGGGATTTCCACCCTGTGTTACCGGGGTGTGGCCGGTGTCGGCCAAATACTGAGTCGTAAACTGGGCAAGGACAAAGAGTAGGCCCTTGCCCCGGTTTTAACGCAGCACCACCATGGGTGAGCGGGCTGCCTGCAGCAGGTTTTGCGTGGTGCTGCCCACAAAGAACTGGCGGATACGGGAATGACCGTAAGCCCCCATCACCAGCAGATCAATGTTGTGCTCCTCCTGGTAGGCATGCAGGGTCTGCTCCACATCCCCGGCGCGAATAGCCAGATGCACTTCACAGCCGGCATCCGTCAGCTGCTTTTCCGCCTGCCGCAACTGCTCCCACTTGTCACTGGTATCCGGTCCCACCATCACCAGGTGCAGGGGGAAATCCTTGAACACCGGACTGCTGGCCAGCAGCTTGACGCCGCGAAACCCCGTGGCGCTGCCATCAAAGGCCAGCATGGCGCTCTGGGGCTCTTTGAAATCATCCGGCACCAGCATAATGGCCCGGTGCATGCTGCGAATCACCGTCTCTAGCTGGCTGCCCACATGGCGGTCAGCTGGGGTGCTGTTTTCCCCATGAATGCCCATGACCAACAGCTGGATCTCCTGCTCAATATCCAGCAGGCACTGGGACAGCTCGCCATGGCGCTGGCGTTGGCGGACCTCCACCACGCCCTGCTGCTGGGCCCGTTCCACCGCCGCCTCTAACAGATGGCGGCCATGCTCTTTGGCAATACGGCTCCGCTTGGCATCCAGCTCCGCCAGTTCTTCCAGCAGGGATTCCCGGCTGCCGAGACCAATATTCCCGGACAGATTGGATTCCGCCTTAAAGCGGCCATCGTCAATGACATGGAAGAACATCAACGGTGCCTGCATGCGCCGGCTGGCCCAGACGGCGTAATCACACACGGCGGGGGCCGCTGGGGAAGCATCAATACAACCAACCACGTGAGTCATGGGCACCTCATTTGTTTTATTTGTCTCATTCATATCAGTGCCCCATCAGTTGGTCAACGGCATCCGGCTTATCATGCACCCCAAAACGGTCCACCACTGTGGCGCTGGCCTCGTTAAGCCCAATCACTTCTACATCCGCACCATCACGGCGGAATTTGATCACTACCTTGTCCAGAGCCCCCACCGCGGTGATGTCCCAGAAGTGAGCCCGGCTCAGGTCGATGACCACGTTGTCCAGGGCTTCCCGGAAATCAAAGGACGCCAGAAACTTCTCAGAGGAGCTGAAAAACACCTGCCCCACCACATGGTAGGTGCGGGTGCTGGTGGCTTCGTCCAGAGTAGAGGTGACCAGCATGAAGTGACCGATCTTGTTGGCAAAAAACAGCGCCGCCAGCAACACACCCGCCAATACACCAAAGGCCAGGTTGTGGGTTGCCACCACCACCACCACCGTCACTACCATAACGATGTTGGTGGACATGGGATGAGAACGCAGGTTGCGGATGGAATCCCAGCTAAAGGTACCAATAGCCACCATGATCATCACCGCCACCAGGGCTGCCATGGGAATCTGAACCAGCAGACTGTCCAGCACCAGCACCATCAGCAGCAGGTAAACACCCGCAGCCAGTGACGACAGACGGCCACGGCCACCGGACTTAATGTTAATAATGGACTGACCAATCATGGCGCACCCCGCCATACCACCGAGCAGGCCGGAACCGATGTTGGCGATGCCCTGGCCCTTGCACTCCCGGTGACGGTCACTGGTGGTATCGGTCAGGTCATCCACAATGGTGGCTGTCATCATGGACTCCAGCAGGCCCACTACGGTCAATGCCAGGGCGTAAGGCAGAATAATCAGCAATGTTTCCAGGTTCAGGGGGACATCAGGCCACAGGAAGATCGGCAGGGTATCCGGCAGTTGCCCCATATCCCCCACATTGCGGATGTCCAGACCGGTGAACATGGCGAAGGCGGTCAGCACCACGATACAGACCAGCGGGGAAGGCAGCAGCCGACCCACTACCGGCACGTAGGGGAACAGATAAATAATGCCCAGACCGGCGCCGGTCATGGCGTACACATGCCAAGTCACACCGGTGAGCTCCGGCAACTGTGCCATAAAAATCAGAATGGCCAGGGCATTCACAAAGCCGGTAACTACCGAGCGGGAAACAAACCGCATCAGCGTGGCCAGGCGCAGGTAACCGGCGGCAATTTGCAGCACACCGGTTAACAGGGTCGCTGCCAACAGGTACTCCAGCCCGTGCTCCCGCACCAGGGTGACCATCAGCAGGGCCATGGCGCCGGTAGCGGCGGAGATCATACCGGGGCGGCCACCGGTAAAGGCGATGACGACGGCAATACAGAAAGAGGCATAGAGCCCTACTTTGGGATCAACACCGGCGATGATGGAAAACGCAATGGCTTCCGGAATCAGCGCAAGGGCCACCACAATCCCTGCCAGAAGGTCCCCGCGAATATTGGAGAGCCAATGGGTTTTGATTGAACTGAACATGAAACATTCACCCTGGGTGATCAGATTGACGAATCGCAAACCCTGCACGGGCTGGCGCCAACCACAACGGAAATAACCTGGCGGGAACGCACAGAGGCACTGCAGCAAAGTAAAAGGGCAGGAGTCACGTGGCTGAGCACGTACCGGCCGTGATCGGTGTGGGTATTGAAATACGCCCTAAAATTGTAAAATTGAAGGACATGCTTTTCAGCGGGTCAGGCCAACCTTCGTGCCCTCAATAAGACTGTCAGGACAATCAGGTGGGAAACGCTGAAAAAGCGTGCGCCACTGTATCAGAAACAGTCGCCACCTTGTAACGCCAACCTTCCATTAAACCCAGAGCGCCTAGTAGTGTCCCGTCCGGGACACTACTAGGCCAATGAACACAAAATTTTGCATTTACAGCAGGTAAGCACCCCCCTTCTGGTCTATGTTTAAACAACAGATAAACTGGGGACACCGCTATGAGGAGTCACCGCTGGCTCACCCTGGCCGCACTGTTGGTCATCTCTGGGCTTGCACAGGCCCAGCAGAGCCCCCTTGCCTGGCACCCGGAGTCCGGCAGACTGGCTATTGCGTCAGATATTTCCTATTTGCTTGAAAGCGGTTCACCCATAGGGCTATCCACGTTAATAGCACTCCCAGAGTCTGAATGGAGCGGAGCCGAGGCCGGCTCCATCAGCATGGGCTATACCGACCGGGTGCACTGGTTCCGGGTAGACATTAACAGCCAGTCTGAAGAGCCGGTCACCTCCTATCTGCAAATCAGCTATCCGGTGCTGGACCGGGTAGACATTTACCAGGTCAGGGACGGGGAAACCCTGCACCACAGCCGGGTGGGTAACAAACAGCACTTCAGCGAACGGCCCATTAATCACCGGCATTTTGTCATCCCCCTGACCCTGGCTCCCAGCGGCACCGACCGGCTGTATTTCCGGGTTCAGACCAACTCTGCCATGCAGTTGCCACTGACCCTGTGGGACCCGGTCAGTTTCTATGACGAAGAACAGAACCAGATGCTGTTTGAAGGGGTCTATTACGGCATTGCCCTGGTGATGATTCTTTACCACCTGTTTGTGTTTCGTGCGCTGCGGGAGCGCATGTACCTGTTCTATACCGGTTATATTATCGCCATGCCGCTGTTTGTGGCCTCCCTCAGTGGGTTGGCGTTCCAGTACCTGTGGCCCTACTCCACCTGGTGGAATGACCAGGCCATCATGTTTGCCCTGAATGGGGTGGTGTTTTTCGGTTTGCTGTTCACCCGGGATTTTCTCGACATCAAACGGGACACCTATCCCCTGATCAATGGCGCCATGGTTGTTCTGATCGCTGCCGCAGGGCTACAGGCCCTGTCTACCCTGTTCATTCCTTATGAGAAAGTGGTGATCAGCACCATCCTTCTCGCCGTCATTATCAGCATTTTCCAACTGGGCATCGGCTTACTGCGCATGTACCACGGCAATGCCGCCGCCCGCTATTTCACCTTCGCCTTTATGTCGTTTTTAGCCGGGGGCATCATACTGGCCCTGAGCAAATTCACCATACTGCCCCGTAACCTGTTTACCGAAAACGCCACCCAGGTGGGCTCCGCCATGGGCATTATTCTGCTGTCAGTGGCCCTGGCGGACCGGCTGAACCGGGAAAAAAGGGCCGCCTTTGTGGCCCAGCAAGAGGCCCTGGAACAGGAACGCCTGGCCCGCCATGCCCAGGCGGAGACCTTAAGGGTGGAGCAGGAAGCCAACAGCCAGCTGGAAATGCGGGTACGGGAGCGCACCGATGAACTGGAGCGGGTGAACATGCAGCTAAAAGCCTTAAGCTCCCATGACGACCTTACGGGGCTGAAAAACCGCCGGGCCTTCGATGAGATTTTTCAGACCCTTGCCATCAATGCCTACCGCCATCGTTTATCCCTGGCCGTCATGGTGCTGGACATCGATCACTTCAAATCCTTTAACGACAATTATGGCCACCTGGTTGGCGATGAAGCCCTGAAAATGGTCGCCGGGCTGATTCATCAGAGCGTGACCCGGCCGGGGGATCTGGCAGCCCGCTTTGGGG
>REBR01000151.1 GCA_007692645.1 Halomonadaceae bacterium
GTTGGAATCGAGCACCAACAGGTCATCCTTGCTGTTGAAGACTTCCTGGTAGGCCCGCAGTGAGCGGTACAGGCCGAAGAACTCGGCGTCCTGCTCAGCGGCGTCCGCAAAGGTCTGGGCAGCAATCCGGTCACCCTCACCACGCATCTCTTCTGCCATACGGAAGGCTTCAGCGACGACGACGGTGCTCTGACGATCCGCATCAGCACGGATACCTTCTGCCAGCTCATTACCCCGTGAACGGTGCTCCTGAGCTTCTTTCTCACGCTCGGTACGCATCCGGCGGTAAACGTTCTCGCTGACTTCCTGGGGCAGTTCGATACCTTTGATCCGGATATCCAGGATCTCAAGACCGAACTCTTCCTGGGCCAGTTCGTTCACATCCCGGGTGATATCTTCCATCAGCTCATCCCGCTGACCGGAGACCACCTCACGCATGGTACGAATACCGAATTCGTTACGCAGGCCGTTATCGATGCGGGAGGTGAGCAGGTTCTCTGCCCGCACTTCCTGACCACCGGTAGCCCGGTAGAACTGGTCCACGTCACGAATGCGCCAGGTGACATAGGAATCCACGTCCAGGGGCTTCTTTTCCACCGTCAGGTAGCGCTGCTGTTCGATGTTCAGGGTCAGTACCCGTACATCAAAGCTGCGCTCGTCATCCACCCAGGGTAGCTTGAAGTGCAGGCCCGGCTGAACGTCGGTCTTGATCAGGGAACCAAAGCGCAGTACCACGCCCCGATGAGTTTCAGGCACCACATAGATGGTGGCGGAAACCAGCACTAGTACGACCAGTGCCGCTGTTATGGCAATTATACCTTTAGTATTCATAATCAGCGCCCCCTCCGGGTGTTGCCTGAATCACGGTTGCGCATTTCCTCGATCACCCGGTCTGTCAATTCCTGCATATCGTAGGGAACAGCATCGGAGTTTCTTCGACGATCCGACAGGGCCTGGGCACCGCCAGCCTGCTGCATGCGATCCAATGGCAGCATCATCATGTTGTTGCCTTCATCCACATCCACAATCACCTTGCTGGTGCGGGACAGAACGTTGGTCATGGCTTCAACATACATGCGCTCACGGGTTACGTCAGGTGAGGTGCTGTAAACATCCAGTACCGCCAGGAAACGGCTGGCTTCACCCGCTGCCCGCTCCACCACTTCGGCACGGTAGGCTTCAGCCTCTTCAATCATGCGCTGGGCACGACCACGGGCTTCGGGAACTACCCGGTTACGGTAACGTTCTGCTTCGTCTTTAAAGCGCTGCTCGTCTTCACGGGCCCGCTGAACATCCTGGAAGGCATCCTGCACCTGATCCGGTGGCTGGGTACTTTCCACGTTCACCCGCAGAATCTGCATACCAACGGTATAGCTGTCGAGGAAGCGCTGAAGCCGTTCTTCCACCAGCACCGCCAGTTCTGCCCGGCGGTCAGTCAGCACGCCATGCAGGCCAGAGCTGCCCACTTCGTGGCGCAGGGCGCTGTCGGTGGCGTACTGCAGTGTGGTCTGAGGGTTACGTACATTCAGCACAAACTGCCGCGGGTCATTAACCCGGTACTGTACCGCCAGGTTAACGTTAACGATGTTTTCGTCTTCGGTGAGCATGGCACCGGTAGAACGGAATGAACGCACGTCAGTCACTGTGACCAGGCGAACATCGTCAACCAGGGGTAATTTAAAGTTCAGGCCTGGCATGGTTGTGGTGTGGTACTTACCAAAACGCAGCACCACGCCGTTCTCCCGCTCATCCACCAGATAGACCGACTGATAGGCGAGAAAGCCAAACAGGATGATACCGATCAGGGCCAGTACCATGCCGAAGTTTCCGCTTTGACCGGAACCACCGCCACTGCCACTGCTGCCGCCACCGCCTTTCTTGCCACCGAGCAGGCCGTTAAGCTTTTCAAGACCTTTCTTCAGGGCTTCATCCAGGTCTGGTGGTCCCTGGTTATTGCCGCCGTTATTGCCACCGCCACGGTTACCGCCGCCCCAGGGATCCCGATCATTACGGTTCCCACCCGGTTCATTCCAGGCCATAGTGTTCTCCGTTGTGTTTCTTCTATCAAGGGCAGCGCCAGAAAGGCATTGCCATCAGTTTTCGCCCGCACAGGGTAATTGTGCATTGGATGCAAATAGTAGGGGTTATCGGGAGCCGTAACAAGCTTAGCGAGGGCAATTGGCTGTCAGCCTGCCCCCGGGTCAGTCAACCACTGGTGAGAAGCTAGTGTCCCGTCCGGTTAATTCGTTAACCGGACGGGACACTAGGCATTTACCGCCGCCGCCAGCCAATCCGCATCTGCCAAACGCACCACTGCATCTTCCTGCAGCCCCGCATGGCTGAGCAACTGGCACCAGTCCCGAAGCTGCATGCGAACCTCCAGAGCCAGGTCCCCGCTCTCCAGGGGGCGTTCGTCCAGCACCGCCCCGGCTGCGTAAAAACGGGCCCGCAATTGCCCCTGGGCCGGTGCCAGCCGCACATACTGATGCACCAGTTCACCGGACAACAGTTCTGCAATGGCATTTTCCAGCAGATCAATACCTTCCCCGGTCATTGCCGAGAGCCATACCCGTACCGGCACCCCTTCGGCGTTGCGCTCAACCCGGGCCTCCCGGCCTTCCTGCTGGTCGATTTTGTTGCACACCTGCAGAACCGGCACTTCATGGGCACCGATTTCTGACAGTACCAGCTCTACCTGCTCGGTATGTTCATCCCGTTGCGGGTCACTGTTATCAATCACATGCAGCAGCAATGTGGCCTGAACGGTTTCTTCCAGGGTAGCCCGGAAGGCTTCCACCAGTTTATGGGGCAGGTGGCGAATAAAGCCTACGGTGTCCGCCAGCACAACAGCCCCCACATCCGGCAACGCCAGCCGGCGCACCGTGGGGTCCAGGGTGGCGAACAGCTGATCTGCCGCATAGACATGGGATTCCGTCATGCGATTAAACAGGGTGGACTTACCGGCGTTGGTGTAACCCACCAGGGAAACCGTGGGTATGTCTGCCCGCTGGCGGGCACGACGGCCCTGGGCCCGCTGGCTGCGTACCTTGTCCAGCCGTTTGTTAATGGCCTTGATCCGGCCCCGTAACAGACGGCGGTCCGTTTCCAGCTGGGTTTCACCAGGACCGCGCTGGCCAATACCCCCTTTCTGGCGCACCAGGTGCGTCCAGCCCCGCACCAGCCGGGTAGACATATGCTCCAGCTGTGCCAGCTCTACCTGCAACTTACCTTCATGGGTGCGGGCCCGCTGAGCAAAAATATCCAGAATCACCCCGGTACGGTCCAGTACCCGGCATTTCAGGGAAGCTTCCAGGTTACGTTCCTGGCTGGGGGACAATGAGTGGTTGAACAGCACCACATCAGCTTCGGCGGCAGCTACCGCATCGCGGATTTCATCCAGCTTGCCGGTGCCAACAAAAAATCGGGACGAGGGCTGACTGCGGGAACCCGTCACCAGGTCCACAGTCTCTACGCCGGCAGAGGCTACCAGCTCACGGAATTCGTCCGGGTCTTCACTGTGCTGATCAGCATATATATCCAGGTGAACGAGCACTGCACGTTCACCGGCATCGGGTCGATCAAACAATCAGCCTGTACTCCTGTCGCATTGGGTCACATTAATCAATGGTGCCAGGCTCCTCATCACCAGGGTGCTGCGGGGTACGCACATTCCGTGCCGGCACCACCGTGGAAATGGCATGCTTGTACACCATCTGACTAACGGTATTTTTAAGCAGAATCACAAATTGATCGAATGACTCAATCTGCCCCTGCAGCTTAATGCCGTTAACCAGAAAGATGGAAACGGGAATGCGCTCTTTGCGCAGGGCGTTCAGATAAGGGTCTTGTAACGAGTGCCCTTTTGACATCGTGGTATCTCCTGTAATTGGTATACGTGCAATGTGACGCGCTAAGCAACGATTTTCAAGGCCTGACGGGACAAGGCCGGTGCTTCAGAGTCCAGCCAGTGCACCCCTGACCACTTGCGCAACCAGGTCAGCTGACGCTTCGCCAGTTGCCGGGTAGCAGCGAGCCCCCGCTGTTCCATCGTGGGCCGGTCATAATAACCCTCGAGATAGTCCCAAACCTGCCGATATCCGACGCTGCGCATGGCCGGCAGTTCCCCATGTAAACCGGGCCTGCGACGCAGTTCCGCGACTTCATCTACCAGACCGGCTGCCAACATGGCGCTGAAGCGCTGGGCGATACGCTCATGCAACCGGCTGCGGTTGGCAGGGCACAAAGCCAATGGGATAACAGTATAGGGCAAGCGGTTCCCGGAATCCCGCGTTAACGCCTGTTCTTCCCAGAATTTTGAGATCGGCCTGCCACTGAGGGTATAAACCTCCAATGCCCGCAATACCCGTTGCCGGTTGTTGGGATGAATCCCGGCTGCAGCCACGGCATCCACTGCCGCCAACCGCTGGTGCATGGCCTCGGGGCCCTGTTCCAGCCAGCAGGCTTCCAGGTTTGCCCGCACCCCCGCATCACTCAAGGGCATTTGTGCCAGTCCTTCCTGTAACGCACGAAAATACATCATGGTTCCCCCCACCAGCAGTGGCACCCGCCCGGCAGCATGGCTTACTGCCATGGCAGCCCGGGCATCGGCGGCGAAATCCCCGGCTGAATAGCTCTCCCAGGGGTCGCGGATATCGATCAACTGATGGGGTGCCCGGGCCAGTACCTCGGCATCCGGCTTGGCGCTGCCGATATCCAGACCCCGGTACACCATGGCAGAGTCGACACTGATAATATCGCCGCCGAGGGTTTCTGCCAGCTCCACCGCCAGATCGGTTTTACCGGACGCGGTGGGACCCATAATAAACAGGGCTTTGGGGTCTTGCCGGGGGTTTACTGCCGCCATGGCCTTATTGCCCCCGCAGGAACAGCTTGTCGAGATCCTGCAAGGACATCAGGGTCCAGGTGGGGCGGCCGTGATTACACTGGCCGCTACGCTCTGTGGCCTCCATGTCCCGCAGCAGGGCGTTCATTTCCGGCAGGGTCAGACGCCGGTTGGCCCGCACCGAGCCATGGCAGGCCATGGTGCTGAGCAGATCATCCGTGGACTCGGCAATGCGGTCACTGCTGCCTTCCTGCAGCAGATCCGCCAGCACATCCCGCACCAGCTGTTCGCTGTCAGCGTTACGCAACAGGGCCGGCATCTGTCGGATCACCAGGGTTTCCGGCCCCATGCGGTCCAGCACCAGGCCCACCCGCTGCAGATCCTCCCTGTGTTGCTCTGCCCGGTCCGCTTCCCGCTGGCTGACGGCCAGGGTCTGGGGCACCAGCAGAGGCTGGGTGCGCACCCCCTCTGCCGCCAGGGCCCGTTTCATGCGCTCGTAGACAATGCGCTCGTGAGCGGCGTGCATATCCACCATGATCAGGCCCCGGCTGCTCTGGGACAGAATATAGATACCATGGAGCTGGGCTATAGCGTACCCCATGGGCGGCTCCCCATCCCCGGTGACCGGGGTCAGGTCCGCTTCCATAAAAGCCGTGGCTCCGGGGCTATGGCCCCGGGCCAAGCCCCCTGTGCCGGAATGATCCTGAACCGGACTGCCCTGCCCCATGTCCTGCCCCTGGCCACCGTTCTGGTTCACCGGCTGGCCGGCGCCCTGGTGCAGGTCCCGGTAAAAGGCCATCTGGTCACGGGCCTCGGAGGGAGAAGGCCGGGTATTCTGGGGCTGCCAACTGCCTCCAGCCCCCCCGCCCCCTTCAGCCACAGCAAAGTCCTGGCTGCCCACCTGCCCCTGGGCCATATGATCCTGGGGCCGCACCTGTGCCAGGGCCTTGTGCAGGGTGCGGAAGATAAAGTCGTGTACCAGGCGGCCATCCCGGAAACGCACTTCGTGCTTGGTGGGGTGAACGTTTACATCCACGTTGGCCGGGTCAACGCTCAGGTAAAGAACAAAGGCGGGATGACGGTTGTTGTAGAGCACATCCCGGTAGGCCTGGCGTACGGCGTGGGCCACCAACCGGTCGCGGATAACCCGGTGGTTAACAAAAAAGTACTGCAGATCAGCCTGACTGCGGGAAAAGGTGGGCAGAGCCACCCAGCCATACAGCCGCACGCCGGAGGCTTCTGCCTCAATGGCTACCGCATTTTCCATAAAGCGGCTGCCACACAGGGCGGCTACCCGCCGCTCCCGGTCCATCTCTGTGGGGGCCGGGCGCAGGCTGTGGATATCCCGCTGGTTATGGCGCAGGGCAAAACCCACATCAAAGCGGCTCAGAGCCTGGCGACGCAGCACTTCTTCAATGTGATTGAATTCGGTTTTTTCGGTGCGCAGGAATTTGCGCCGGGCCGGGGTGTTGAAAAACAGATCCCGCACTTCCACCGTGGTGCCCACCGGGTGGGCTGCCGGGGAAATCTGCGCCTGCATGTCCCGGCCTTCCGCCTGTACCTGCCAGCCCTGGTCTGCTTCCACCACCCGGGAAGTCAGACTTAAGCGGGACACGGAACTGATACTGGCCAGAGCCTCGCCGCGAAAGCCCAGGGAGCTGACCGCCTCCAGGTCTTCCAGTTCGAGAATTTTACTGGTGGCATGGCGGTTAAGGGCCAGGGGCAGGTCTTCGTGACCGATACCCCCGCCATTGTCCCGCACCCGGATCAGTTTGCCGCCCCCCTGCTCCACATCCAGCTCAATACGGCTGGCCCCGGCATCCAGGGCGTTTTCCAGCAATTCCTTGGCCACAGAGGCGGGGCGCTCGACCACTTCACCGGCAGCGATCTGGTTGGCAAGACGAGGTGATAGGGCAACAATGCGGGCCATGGGACTCCTGATCCGTTAACAGCCTAGTAGGCCCTACAGGGTAACAGATTCACCGGCAGAACAGAGGGCTTCTGCCACTCTGCCTGCCGGTTCAGGTGTCGCCACGGGTGGCGATCAGGAACTGGGGATTTGCAGCACCTGGCCAACCCGCAGGGACTCGGAGCTGAGGTTGTTAGCCTCCTTCAGGCGGCTGACAGAGACCTGATTGCGCCGGGCAATGCCAGACAAGGTGTCGCCACGACGAATTTCATAGGCGTTAACTCTGCCATTGCCGTTACGGCGCTGGTAGGCCAACAGGGTGCCCGGCGGTGGCGAGTCCCGGAAATAGTTGCGCACGCCCCCGGCAATGGCATCCGCCACCCGGTTCTGGTGATTGGCACTGCGCAGATTGGCTTCATCCGTGGGATTGGAAATAAAGCCGGTTTCCACCAGCAACGACGGAATATCCGGGGACTTGAGTACCGCAAAGCCCGCCTGCTCCACGGAAGACTTGTGCAGCCGGCCCACCTGACCCAGTTCTGTCAGGATGTTACGGCCAATGCCGTTGCTGTACTGAATACTGGCGGTCATGGACAGATCCAGCAGCACCCCCGCCAGCATATCGTCTTTATCCCCCAGGGAAACCCCGCCAACACCCCCGGCCAGATCCGCCCGGTTTTCCCGCTGGGCCAGCCAGCGGGCGGTTTCACTACTGGCACCGCCGGTAGACAGGGTGAACACCGAAGCGCCACGGGGCTGGGGTGACGGAAAGGCATCTGCGTGAACAGATACAAACAGATCCGCCTTGTATTCCCGGGCCGTGGTTACCCGTTGCTGCAGGCTGACATAATAGTCCCCCTGGCGGGTGGAATAGGCCTGGTAGCCGTCCATGGCGGAGATTTTGTCCACCAGCCGCTTACTGATCGACAGGGCAATGTCCTTTTCCCGCACCCCGGAAGGCCCTATGGCACCGGGGTCTTCACCCCCATGGCCGGGGTCGATGACCACAATGATATCGCGTTTTTCCTGATCGCTACGGTCTTCAATAATAGCCCGCTGGCGATCATGCTGGGTGCGCCCTTCATCCATCAGGTCCACCACCAGACGGTGGCCGTAAATCTCATTGGGGGGCAGCATAAAACTGCGGGGAGACACATCCCCCTTGATATCCAGCACAATCCGCAGGTCACCGCCGTTACGGGCACCGGAACGAATGCGCTCGATGGGGGTATTGGACAGGTCCAGGGATGCGAAGTTGGTGTTCAGGTCAGCCCCGGACACATCAATAACCAGCCGCTCAGGATCCTTGAGGGTAAACAGGCTGTGCTCTACCTTGTCCCCCAACTCCAGAACCAACCGGGTGTGATCCGTTGCCGGCCAGATACGGGCATTGTTCACCGATGTCTGGGACTGGGCGGCGAAGGCCACCAGCATCAGGGGCAGCAGGCATAAACACAGGTGCCATGGACGTTTTGTTGCTCTCATTATGGCTTTCCTCACATCACTGCTTGTTACGTTGTTTTCAAGGACCGCTCCCCGGAGCCCAATGACTCCCCGGACAGACTGCTATTCATTCGTTAATTATGGCATCCGGCCATTGCCGGGCGACTTCTGCCAGCAGCCCGCGCCCCACCTCTGTGGCCGCTGCCAGGGTGGCTTGCCGCCCCTGATCACGCAGGCTCAGAGTCACCACCAGATCCGCGGCCGGTAACACACCAGAGCCGCGGCTTGGCCATTCCACCAGGCAGATAACCCCCTCCCGCAAATAATCCCGGATACCCATGTATTCCAGCTCTTCCGGGTCCCCCAGACGGTACAGGTCGAAGTGGTAGACCGCCGGGTTCAGATGTTCATAGGGCTCAACCAGGGTATAGGTCGGGCTCTTGACCGCCCCCTGGTGACCAAGCCCCTGGATAAGACCCCGGCTAAGGCTGGTCTTACCAGCACCCAGCTCCCCTTCCAGATGAATCACACCACCCCTGGCCAGGCCTTGGCCCAGGGTGGCTCCCAGGGCTTCCGTGGCCCCGGGGTCTGGTAGCCAGTAACAGTTACTCATGCCACTATTCATATAATCCCGCCTCACTGGCTGCCCCAGTTGCCAGCAGTTGCGGCAATGCAGCACACAGATCACTGGCCAGCAGACTGCGCTGCCCCTGCAACCGGGCCGCCAGATCCGCTGCTGAGCCGTGCAGGGTGGCACCGGCCATAGCGGCGCTGAGAGGGGACATACCCTGCCCCAGCAGACTACCCAGGACACCGCTTAACACATCCCCCATACCACCACTGGCCATGCCCGGGTTACCCTCTGCCACGATGCCTGGCAACTCCCCGGGGGCCGCAATCAGGGTACCGGCGCCTTTCAGCAGCCAGGTGGCCGGCGACCAGGCCAGCAGCCGCTCCATGGCAGCAAACCGGTCCTGCTCCAGCTCTGCCACGGCACACTGCAGCAGCCGTGCCGCCTCACCCGGGTGGGGGGTTGCCAGCCAGTGGGGCGGCAACCCTGTCTGACCTAATGGGCAGGCGGGGTCTGCCAGCAGATTCAGGGCGTCTGCATCGGCTACCACCGGTCCCTTCCAATTCAGTACCTGTTGCAGCATCTGCTGGCCCCAGGGCCCCTGCCCAAGACCCGGGCCAATCACAATC
>REBR01000189.1 GCA_007692645.1 Halomonadaceae bacterium
AAGGCCATAACGGCGCAAGCCACACTCACCAGCACCAGACTGACTGCGGCAATATCCAGGTTACGGGAGATTTCCCGCACCCGCAGGAAACGCCGGGTGAAAATCCCGGCAAAGCCCAGGGTACCCGCCAGAAACACCAGTATGGCCTGGTCGTTCCACTGGGTGGCTGCGGGCCACAGGTGACGGAAACCGTAGCCGGTCAGCGCTGCCATAATCAGCCCCATACAGGCGACAAAACCCACGTAATACAGATAATTACGGTCACCCAGGGCGGTAAATAACAAGAGATTATAAATGGCAATGACCAGCAGGGCGCCGAAGTAGATGCCATGGAGGATATTGTGGGTGGTGTCGTTGCTGTAAAACATGTCCGGGTGCCACAGGGTCAAAGGCACCTGTACCGCGGATTGAGACTGGACACGCAGATAAAGGGTTACGGTTTCACCGGCAGCCCATTCAAGGGGGACCACAAAATGACGATGGTCCATGGGTCGCTGGGTATAGGGGAAGTCATGGCCCATCTGCAGAAAGCGGGGCTCGGAGTCAGAACCCAGCTGATAGAACTGGATATCCCCTAATACGGGGTAGGCAATGGACAGAATACGCTTCAGGGGCTGGGAGTCGGAATTTTTCAGTGACAACCGCAACCACCAGGTGGAACGGCTATAGCCCTGATTAAAGGTACTGGCGCTGTTTTGCTGCCAGTCTTCACGGTCCACCACATCATTCAGCGTCAGACTGCCCTGGGGGTCTTCCAGAAATTGGACTTCCTGGTTCAGCACCCACTGGTGCTGTTCGCTGAGGGGCATCCCCTGGGATGCCTGCACCCAGCCGAAAAAGACACACAGCAACAGAACCGCGACACCTTTAACCGCTTTAATCACAATACTGTCACCAACAGCTAACTCCCTCTTTCTGATCTTTGGAGACTTCCCAAAGTCGGTCCAGCTGACTCCCCTGTACCCACTACTTCGCTGAAGAAGTAACCAGGCACTTCATTGCTGCTCCATCAGGAAAATTACCATGCGCCAACTAAAAACACGACTTGTGTCGCATCCAGCGTAAAAATATAGCGGGTTTAGTAGAAAATCAGGACTATTTATCGTTAAAACCGGACGAACGGAGGAAAAGGATAGCCAGGCGGGCATGGCAGCCCGCCTGAGGTAGATCAGTTAACCTTGGGGTCCAGCTCACCGGATTCGTAACGCTGGGACATCTTATCCAGGGAAATCGCCGTGATCCGGCTTGCATTACCAGCAGTGCCAAAAGCTTCATAACGGTCCACACAGATATCCATCATTGCCTTGATGGACTCCTGCAGGTATTTGCGCGGGTCAAACTCCGACGGGTTCTGGGCCATAAAGCGCCGGATAGAACCGGTAGATGCCAGCCGCAGATCGGTATCCACATTGACCTTGCGCACCCCGTGCTTAATGCCCTCGACGATTTCCGCCACCGGCACACCGTAGGTTTCAGGAATCTCACCACCATACTGGTTAATGATTTCCAGCCACTCCTGGGGCACCGAAGAGGAGCCGTGCATCACCAGGTGGGTGTCGGGAATGCGGGCGTGAATAGCCTTGATCTGCTCTATGGCCAGAATATCCCCGGTGGGTGGGCGGCTAAACTTGTAGGCGCCGTGACTGGTGCCAATGGCAATGGCCAGAGCATCGCAGTGGGTGTCCTTAACGAACTGGGCGGCTTCCTCGGGATCTGTGAGCATCTGCTCCTGAGTCAGCTTGCCGGATGCGCCGTGGCCGTCTTCCTCACCGGCTTCACCGGACTCCAGGGAACCCAGGCAACCCAGTTCCCCTTCCACGGACACGCCACAGGCATGGGCCATGTCGACGACTTTGCGGGTAACGCCGGCGTTGTAGTCATAATCCATGGGGGTCTTGCCATCTTCCCCCAATGAGCCGTCCATCATCACTGAGGAGAAGCCCAGCTGAATGGAGCGCTGATTTACCGCAGCACTGGTGCCATGATCCTGATGCATCACCACCGGAATATGGGGCCACTCTTCAATAGCGGCCAGAATCAGGTGACGCAGGAAGGGCGCACCGGCATATTTACGGGCACCGGCGGAGGCCTGCATGATCACCGGGCTGTTGGTCTTGTCCGCCGCCAGCATGATGGCCCGCACCTGCTCCACGTTGTTGACGTTGAATGCCGGTACGCCATAGGCCCGTTCGGCGGCGTGATCCAGCAGCTGTCGCAATGAGATCAAAGCCATGGTGATTCTCCTTAAACAATAAAAAATGGGGCAACAATAACGTCAGGGTCAGAAACTGGGCATTAAGCGCCCCGCTCCTCCAGTACTGCGACCGCTGGCAGGGTTTTGCCTTCCACAAACTCCAGGAAAGCCCCGCCACCGGTGGAAATGTAAGAGATGCGATCAGTGACACCGAACTGATCTACCGCTGCCACGGTGTCGCCTCCCCCCGCCAGGGAAAAGGCAGAGCTGGCCGCAATGGCCTCAGCCAGGGCTTTGGTACCATTGGCAAAAGGCGCCAGTTCAAACACCCCTACCGGTCCGTTCCAGATAATGGTGTTGGCATTTTCCAGCATGCCAGCAAACTGGGCGGCGGTCACCGGACCAATATCCAGAATCATATCGTCGTCGCTGACATCGTCGACGTTTTTCACCGTGGCCTCCGCATCGGCGGAAAATTCTTTTGCTACCACCACATCCAGTGGCAGAGCGATGTCCACCTTGGCCATCAGGGCACGGGCTTCGTCCAGACGGTCATGCTCACACAGTGAGCGGCCCACCGGTTTACCACTGGCGGCCAGAAAGGTGTTGGTAATGCCGCCCCCCACAATCAGCTGATCCACTACCTTGGACAGTGACTCCAGCACACTGAGCTTGGTGGACACCTTGGCGCCACCCACAATGGCCACCACCGGCTTGGCTGGTGCCAGCAGGGCCTTGCCAAGGGCATCCAGCTCTGCTGACAGCAGCGGTCCGGCACAGGCTTCGGGGGCAAACTTGGCGACACCGTGAGTCGAGGCCTGGGCCCGGTGAGCGGTGCCAAAGGCATCCATCACAAAGATATCGCACAGAGCCGCATACTGCTTTGACAGGCCTTCGTCGTCTTTCTTCTCACCGGGGTTAAAGCGCACGTTTTCACACAGCACCACTTCCCCTTCCGCCACGGCAACCTCACCGTTCAGGTAATCCGCCACCAGGCGCACATCCTGCCCCAGCAGCTTACCCAGGTGGGCGGCCACCGGGGCCATGGAGAATTCCTCAGCAAACTCCCCTTCCGTAGGGCGACCCAGGTGCGACATCAGCATGACCCGGGCACCGGCGGCCAGGGCCAGGCGGATGGTGGGCATGGAGGCCTGGATACGGGCATCACTGGTCACCTGGCCATCTTTCAGTGGCACGTTCAGGTCTTGCCGGATCAATACCCGCTTGCCCTGCAGGTCCAGGTCGCTCATTCGCTTGATAGTCATGGCCATGTCCTTTGTTTATATCCAGTATTCGTTTGGGTATCAGTCTTGCTGGGGCCATGCCCTGGCCACATCCAGCATACGGTTGGCAAAACCCCACTCGTTATCAAACCAGCAGAACAATTTTACCATGTTTCCACCGCTGACCCGGGTATGGCCACCGTCCACGATCACGGAACGGGGGTCGTGATTGAAATCCATGCTGGCCAGGGGCTCATGGGTGTAACCCATGACCCCAGGGGGCAGCGCCCGGGCAGCCTCCTGCAGCAGGCGGTTGACCTCCTCCACGGTGGTATCCCGGGCCAGACTCAGGGTCAGGTCAATGGCAGAGACATTGATCGTCGGCACCCGCACCGCCACAGCACTGAACAAGCCTTGCATATGGGGCAGCAACCGCTCTATCCCCTTGGCCAGGCCGGTATCCACCGGCACTATGTTGGAAAACGCACTGCGGGTGCGGCGCAGGTCCCGGTGGTGATAGGCATCAATCACCGGCTGGTCGTTCATGGCAGAGTGGATGGTGGTAATGGCACCACTGAGAATGCCCAGGGCCTGATCCAGGGCAGCAATGACCGGCACCGCACAGTTGGTGGTGCAGGAGGCATTGGAGACGATGCGGTCTTGGCTGGTAAGGGTCTGGTGGTTTACCCCGTAGACCACAGTGCGGTCCACATCCGCTTCCGCCGGCTGGGAAAACAGCACCCGCCCTGCCCCCTGATCCAGGTGCAGCTGGGCTGTGGCCCGATCGGTGAAGGCCCCGGTGCATTCCAGCACCAGATCCACCTTAAGGTCAGCCCAGGGGAGCTTGCCCGGAGAGGCTTCCCGCAGGATGCGGATAGCATCGCCATTGACCCGCAAGTCCGGCCCATCCAACTCCACATCACCGCGGAAGCGGCCATGGGTGGTGTCGTAACGGGTCAGGTGAGCCAGAGTTTCCGGGTCTGACAGCTCATTAATGGCTACCAGCTGCAGGTCATCCCGGTAGCCGTTCTCATACAGCGCCCGTAACACACACTGGCCGATACGGCCAAAGCCGTTAATGGCGATTCGCTGCGGATGGCTAGACATAAGGGCAGGCTCGCTCAGTAATCAGCCTCAGGAATCCGCGCCAAGCAGCTCCAGAGCCACGGACTCCACCTGCTCCACGGTAAAGCCAAAGTACTCGTACAGGGCAGGACCCGGGGCGGATTCACCGAAGCTGGTCATGCCCACAACCCGGCCGTCCAGGCCGACATATTTGTACCAGTAGTCGGCAATGCCCGCTTCAATGGCAATGCGGTTGCTGACTTCCAGTGGCAGTACTGACTGGCGATATTCAGCACTCTGGGCATCGAACAGATCGGTGGCGGGCATGGAGACGACCCGCACCTTGTGTCCCTGGGCCCGCAATGAGGCAGCGCTGTCCTGGGCCAGGCCCACTTCAGAGCCGGTGGCGATCAGGATCAGATCCGGGGTGCCGTCACTGTCAGAGAGGATGTAACCGCCCTTGCGGATGTCCGCCAATTGCTGGGCAGAACGGTCCTGGTGGGGCAGATTCTGGCGGGAGAACACCAGTGAGCTGGGGCCATCTGTGCGCTCGATAGCCGCCTGCCAGGCCACGGCGGATTCCACGGTGTCACAGGGGCGCCACAGGCTCATGTTCGGGGTCAGGCGCAGGGCTGCCAGCTGCTCAACGGGCTGGTGCGTGGGGCCGTCTTCACCAAGACCGATAGAGTCGTGGGTATAGACAAAGATGGCCCGCTGCTTCATCAGCGCTGCCATGCGCACCGCGTTACGGGCATATTCCATGAAGATCAGAAAAGTGGCGCCGTAGGGCACGAAGCCGCCATGCAGGGCGATACCGTTCATGATGGCACTCATGCCAAATTCACGCACCCCGTAATAGAGGTAGTTGCCACTGGCGTCCTCGCCGGTAATGCCCTGACAACCTTTCCAGATGGTGTTGTTAGAGCCAGCCAGGTCAGCGGAGCCCCCCAGCAGTTCCGGCAACAGCGGACCGTAGGCATCCAGGGCATTTTGACTGGCCTTGCGGCTGGCGATGGTCTCGCCCTTGGCCTGGCAGTCCTGGATATAGGCCTCGGCTTTTTCCCTGAAGTCTGCGGGCAGCTCACCCTGCAGACGGCGGCTCAGTTCTTCCGCCAGCTCTGGATGGGCCTTGGCGTAGGCTTCAAAACCGGCCTTCCAGTTACTTTCTGCAGTAACACCCCGTTCCTTGGCATCCCAGTCACTATAGATCGCTTGCGGGATTTCAAAGGCGCCGTATTTCCAGCCCAGGTTTTTTCTGGTGGCGATGATTTCATCATCACCCAGTGGCGAGCCGTGGCTGCTTTCAGAGCCCTGCTTGCCCGGGGAGCCAAAGCCAATCACGGTGCGGCAGCAGATCAGGGTGGGCTTGCCGGTTTCACCACGGCCGGCTTCAATGGCTGCCTTTACCTGCTCAGGATCGTGGCCGTCGACCCCTGCCACCACATGCCAGCCGTAGGCTTCAAAGCGGGCCGGGGTATCATCGGTAAACCAGCCTTCCACCTTACCGTCGATGGAAATGCCGTTGTCGTCATAAAACGCCACCAGCTTACCCAGACCCAGGGTGCCCGCCAGGGAGCAGACTTCATGGGAGATACCTTCCATCAGGCAGCCATCACCGAGAAACACATAGGTGTGGTGATCCACCACCTGGTGATCGCCCCGGTTGAACTGGGCTGCCAGGGTTTTCTCGGCAATGGCCATGCCCACGGCGTTGGCCAGGCCCTGACCCAGGGGGCCAGTGGTGGTCTGCACGCCGGGTGTATAACCGTATTCCGGGTGGCCCGGGGTGCGGGAATGCAGTTGGCGGAAGTTTTTCAGGTCGTCCAGGCTCAGGTCATAACCGCTCAGGTGCAGCAGGCTGTACTGAAGCATGGAGCCATGGCCGTTAGAGAGAACGAACCGGTCCCGGTTGACCCATTCCGGGTTGGCCGGATTGTGGCGCAGGAAGTCATTCCACAGCACCTCGGCGATATCCGCCATGCCCATGGGAGCCCCTGGATGGCCGGACTTGGCTTTCTGTACGGCGTCCATGCTTAAGGCACGTATGGCGTTGGCACGATCTTTACGCGAGGTCATCAGGTGTTCTCCCGAACTGGCTTGTGGTGACGCAATGAAATGAAGGCGCGTATTTTCACCGATCCGGGGGGCAATGAGCAACTTTCATGCATCTTTACTGAACCAGATGGGTTGAATAAAAGAAGAGTAAGGCGGCTGCCAGAGTATTTTTGTAACAATTGCTCCGGCATTTTCTGAAAAACCGCAAATTCTTATGCAAAGTAGTCATGCACCTACTTCATAACGCAGTTGCCTCTTTGCCACCTGAATTTCTTGACGGCAATTGCCCCTTAAACCGTTTTAACCCGCCCCCCACCCCCCCTTTCCAGTGGTGAGCCATCTTTATCAGAGCAGCTTATAAAAACACCCTAAAGTAAGCACCCCCTTACCCCAAGTTCTTTCAGTAACTAACTAAAGCTGCTTCAAAGTGCTCTTTTTTCCTACCTTTTTTTGTAACGTTTTATGCTGCTGGCCAGGGGTAAATACGAGGCGTACATTGAAGAAATAGAATTGATTGCACATTGGTAAGATAACAATTGATGTGCCCGCAATGCTCACTCTCCCTGCCAGCCTTAATCCGTTGCTGGCAGCGCATTATCTCTACAGGAGCCGTTCCATGACCTTGTCCAATAACAAACTCTCTACTGGTGTGGCCGGTCTGGATGAAATTCTTTACGGCGGGCTGATTGCAGGGCGCACCTACCTGATCAGTGGTGGTCCGGGTTCCGGGAAGACGACCCTGGGCCTGCACTTTCTAGCGGGCGGAGCAGATGAAGGCAGCCTGTTTGTCAGCCTGGGAGAAAGCGAGTACCAGTTACGGGAAAATGCGGCAGAAAGCGGACTGGCCATGGACAATGTGGCGGTTCTCGATCTATCCCCCGGTGGTGACAGTGAGGGTGACGATGCCTACAGCCTGCTGGAAACCTGGGATGTGGAAGGCACCGCCATTCATGACCGTATCGTAAACCATGTAACGGAACTCAAGCCCAAGCGGATCTTTATCGATTCCATAAGCCATATGCGCTACCTCTCAGCGGATGTTTTCCAGTACCGCAAGCAGGTCATGTCCATGCTGCGTAAATTGACCACTGAGGGTGCCACGGTTCTGTTCACCTCAGAGCAGGTTCGCAATAAGGAAGACGAGACCCTGCACTTTCTCAGTGATGGCATTATCGATCTGTCTGTTAGTGAGCACGGCCGTCTGTGCCAGGTGCGCAAGCTGCGGGGTTCTGGCTTCGTGGAAGGCAATCATTTCTACCAGATCAATAACCGGGGGTTTACCCTGTTTCCCCGCCTGGCCCCTGGGGAACACAGCCGCCGTTTCAATCTGGAAGCCATCAATTCCGGCGTACCGGAGCTGGACGAACTGACCCATGGGGGCATTGAGCGCGGCACCGTCACACTGATCTCAGGACCTACCGGAGTCGGCAAGACCACCCTGGCGGCCCAGTACATGAAGGAGGCGGCCAGCCGGGGCGAACGCTCGGTGATTTACAATTTTGATGAAGGAGCCAGCACCTTTTTCCGCCGCTGTGAGCAGATCGGTTTGCCGGTGCAGCAGATGGTGGAAGCGGGCAACCTATACTTTGAGGCCATTGAGCCACTGCACTATAACCCGGACCAGTTCTCAGCCCGGGTCCGGGATGAGGTGGAAAACAAAGGTACCCGCATTGTGCTGCTGGACAGCCTTTCAGGTTACCGCCAGTCCGTGCGGGGGCAGGATCTGCAGGAGCGGGTCCATGCCCTGTGCCGCTACCTGGTAAACATGGGGGTGACGGTATTGCTGGTGAATGAAACATACTCCGTCACCGGGGAACAGTTGCGCATCACCGAGCATGAGGTGAGTTATCTGGCGGACACCATCATCCTGCTTCGCTACCTGGAGCTGACCGGGGAAATCCGCAAGACCATCTGCGTATTGAAAAAGCGCACCGGCGATTTTGAGAAAACCCTGCGTGAATTCGAAATCAGCAAATACGGCCTTAAGGTGGGCCGCCCCCTGAGTCGACTCCGTGGCATCCTCAGCGGTATGCCCGAGCAGCTGCCGGAACACGTCTGGGAATCCAGGGAATGAATACCGCCCAGGCCCTGCAGGCGAGCCCTTGCCAGCCCATTATTGCGGTTGGCATTACCAGCAGCGCCAATGCCCGATTGATTGACCGGGTGCTGGGGGGAAACTATCAGTTACTGCACGACCTTGAACAACTGGAGGGGCAAGCCCCCGACCTGCTGATCGTCGACGGGGCGGCACTGCAACGTCACCACGGCCTGATCCAGGGATTACGACGCCAGGATGAACCCATGATCCTGCCGGTACTGATGGTCTCTGATCTCAAGCCCAGCCCCCGCAGCGGCAATACCGAGCTGGGGAAAACCGTGGATGATATTCTACGTATACCCAGCACCCGCCAGGAATTGCTGGCGCGGATCGATAACCTGCTTCGCCTGCGCCATCTTTCCCGGGAACAGGATGATGCCCGGGGCGAGCTGGCCGCAATGGTCACAGCCCTGCGCACCTTTAATGCCTGTGATCAGGTACTGGTGCGGGCACGCAGTGAAGAGGCGCTACTGAAGAGCTTCTGTCAAAGCATTATTGCCACGGAAACCTACCAGCTTGCCTGGGTGAGCTTTTCCCAGGATCACAATGAGAGCCCCCCTGAAATTCATGCCAGCGCGGGCAAGGCAGCAGCCCTGGCCGAGAGCCTGGCCGACGAGTGGCGGGGCAGAATTGAGCATCTCAAAGACCAGGGTAAGGAAAGCGACACCCAGCGCCTGCAAGTGCTTGACCTGA
>REBR01000248.1 GCA_007692645.1 Halomonadaceae bacterium
ACTACGAGGCGCCTTACCGCTGGTTCAGTGACCTGCTGTTTGCCTCCCGCCAGCACTACCGGAGTGAACTGCAGGTGCGGCAGCTGGATGATGTGGAACTGGGCACCCTGAATCTGGTGGTTGACACCTCTCACTACAGCACCGCTTTTCTTGAGCGGGCCGGATATACCCTGCTCAGCGGGTTTATCAAGAGTCTGGCTCTGGCGATACTGCTACTGTTTATTTTCTATTTTATGCTGACCAAACCCCTGCTGCGGGTTATTGATGGCCTGGCCGGGGTCGGTGACGACGAAGCGGAAAAAGCCCGTCTACCAACCCCTGTCGGGCACCATGAAGATGAAATCGGCCTGCTGGTTCGCATTACCAACAAGCATCTGGATACCATTGACCATAGCCTGCAACAGCAGCGTCAGGCTGAGGGGCGGCTAAAGGAATACAATGAAAAACTGACTCAGATTGTGGAGTTGCGTACCCGGGAAATCCAGGACAAGAATCAGGCCCTGCAACGCAGTAACCGGGCTCTGCGCAATGCCAAGGAAGAGGCCGTGGACCGGGCCCGCTCCCGGGCGGACTTTCTTGCCAGCATGAGCCATGAAATCCGCACCCCCCTCAATGGCTTGCTGGGCATGCTCAGCCTGTCCCTAGACAGTGAAATAGCTCCGGGTCAGCGTAGCCGGCTGGAAATTGCCCGTAACGCCGGTTTTAGTCTGCTGGGACTGGTCAATGACATTCTGGACCTGTCCAAGGTGGAAGCGGGCAAACTCAGCCTTGAAGCTATACCCTTTGATCTGGCGGCCATCGCCGAAGAATGTGCATTACTGTTTGCGGAGCCAGGACGGCAGAACCAGGTGCCGGTCATTCTCCATATCGACCCTCACCTTCCCGGCAGTTACCGGGGCGATCCCACCCGCACCCGGCAGATCATTAACAACATGCTGGGCAACGCCATTAAATTCACCAGCGAGGGGCAGATCGAATTACGGGTCAGCCAGCATGGCACCATGGCCCGTATCCAGATTACCGATACCGGCATTGGCATGTCCCCGGATACCCAAGACACCATTTTCGCTCCCTTCTCCCAGGGCCAGGCAGATACCACCCGCCGCTTTGGCGGCACCGGCCTTGGACTGACTCTTTGCCAGCAACTGGTCGATCAGATGCAGGGTGAGATCCAGGTGGACTCCCGGGAAGACCACGGCACCACCTTTACCGTAGACCTGCCGTTACCCATTGTCAGTCGCCATAATGTTCCGCCGGGGGCAGAAGACCTGGCCGGTTACCGCGTGCTGTTACGGCTGCCGGCAGACCACCTTCATCTGGCTGCGTTACGGGACTGCCTGGAACATTGGGACATGGTGGTCACCCTGGTGGCGCCGGATAAAGAAATCCCCCGGGGCAGCTGGGATCTGGTAATCAGCGACAGCCGTGAGCAGCCGCTGCAAACCCCTCTGCCGGACTCCCTGCCACAGGTACTGCTGGGCTCGCCCCTTGACAGCCGCGAAGCAGACCAGCCGGTTCGGCGCATAGAAGTTCCACTGGTACGACAGCAGATAATTGCGACCTTGCGAATTAACCTGAATCTGCAAATGTCGCCAGGGAAAAACCCAACTCCGCCACGGGGTGAAGATCTGCCCCTGAAGGTGTTGTTGGTAGAGGACAACCGGGTCAATCAACTGGTGGCCAGCGGCATGCTCCGCAAGCTGGGACACACCGTAGATCTGGCAGAAAACGGTGAACGGGCTCTGCTGGCCCTGGAAAAGCGCTATTATGATCTGGTTCTGATGGACTGCCAGATGCCGGTAATGGACGGCTATGAGGCCACCCGGCGGATACGCCAGCAGACCCGTTTTCTGAATCTGCCTGTTATCGCCGTTACCGCCAATGTGATGCAGGGTGACCGGGAAGCCTGCCTGGACTGTGGCATGAATGATTACATTACCAAGCCCTATACCCTGGAGTCCCTGCAGAAAATCCTGCAGCGCTGGTCCCCTGTGCCGGGTTAACTGACTGGCAGGTTCGCCTGAATATCTTTTTCCATCGCCGCCGGTGTGGTAGTGGGAGGAAAACGCCCCACCACTTCTCCCTCAGGACTGATCAGGAACTTGGTAAAATTCCATTTGATTTTTTCCGACCCGAGCAGTCCTTTCGCTTCTTTCTTCAGCAACTGGAACAGCGGGTGGGTGCCGGGGCCGTTCACTTCCACCTTGGCATGCATGGGGAAATCAACACCGTAATTCAGCTGGCAAAACTGGCCAATATCATCATTACTGCCCGGGTCCTGGCTGAGAAACTGGTTACAAGGGAAACCCAGAATCACCAGACCTTTTTCATGATACTTCTCATGTAGTTTCTGCAGCCCTTTGAATTGAGGGGTAAAACCACACTTACTGGCAGTATTGACCACCAGCAGCGTTTTGCCCTGCATGGGGGCCAGGGTGGTTTGCTTGCCATCAATGGTGATGACTTCGATATCATAAAGCGGGTTAGTCATGTTCACTCCCTTTTATTGTTCAGGTTTCAGCTGCAGTGACGCCGAGTTCATACAGTATCGCAGGCCGGTAGGCTCGGGGCCATCGGGAAACACATGGCCCAGGTGGGCATCGCAACCGCTGCAGGTGACTTCCGTGCGGGTCATGCCCAGACTATGGTCAGCATGCTCTGTCACCGCCCCGGGGGAAATGGGTTGCCAGTAACTGGGCCAACCGGAACCCGAGTCGTATTTATGGGCAGATGCGAACAATTTCTGCCCGCAGCAGATACAGTGGTAGGTACCCGGGTCCTTGCAGTCGTTGTATTTGCCACTGAAAGGGGCTTCAGTACCACCACACCGGGCTACCCGGTAGGATTCTTCTGGCAACTGTTGTTGCCACAATTGATCCGCTTTTTGCACTTTTTTCATAGAAGCTGACTCCGCTACAATAGCGTACTTTTATTAACGGGATGTCCCATGACCACGCAAGAGAATAAGCGCGACCCAAGGCGCGAGTTTAGCAAGTCTGACAAACTGGAAAATGTCTGTTACGACATCCGTGGTGTTGTTCAGCAGGAAGCCCGGCGCCTAGAAGAAGAAGGCCACCGGATTCTCAAGCTGAACATCGGCAACCCGGCCCCCTTTGGCCTGCACATCCCGGCTGAAATCCAGCAGGACGTTATCTACAACCTGCCCAGTGCCGAAGGCTACTGCGACTCAAAGGGACTGTTCGCGGGCCGCAAGGCCGTGATGCATTATACGCAGCAGATAGGCATCCCGGATGTGGACATCGAAGACATCTATCTGGGCAATGGTGTCAGTGAAATGATCGTCATGTCCATGCAGGCGTTGCTCAACACCGGGGATGAGGTGCTGATCCCTGCCCCGGACTACCCCCTGTGGACCGCCGCTGTGACCCTCTCCAGTGGCAAGCCGGTGCATTATGTGTGCGATGAACAACAGGGCTGGTTCCCGGACCTGGATGATATTCGTAGCAAAATCACCTCCCGCACCAAGGCCATTGTGGTGATCAACCCCAACAACCCCACCGGTGCCGTGTACTCACGGGAGCTGCTGCAGGGCATCGTGGATATTGCCCGGGAGCATAACCTGGTGGTGCTGTCCGATGAAATTTACGACAAGATCCTCTATGACGAAGCCAAGCATGTGCCCACCGCCTCTTTGGCGGACGACCTGCTGTTTTTTACCTATAACGGCCTGTCCAAAACCTACCGGGCCGCCGGTTATCGGGCCGGCTGGCTGATTATCAGCGGCGCCAAACTGCGGGCCAGGAGTCTGATTGAGGGCATTACCATGCTGGCCTCCATGCGCCTGTGTGCCAATGTACCGGCACAGCTCGCCATTCAGACCGCACTGGGGGGCTACCAGTCCATTAATGACCTGATTGTCCCCGGTGGCCGCCTGTATGATCAGCGCATCAAGGCCTGGCAGCTGTTGAACGATATTCCCGGGGTCTCCTGCGTCAAGCCACAGGGTGCGCTCTACCTGTTCCCGAAACTGGACCACAAGCGCTACCCGATGATCGACGACGAACGGCTGGTGTATGACCTGCTGACACAGGAACAGATGCTGCTGGTGCAGGGCTCGGCGTTTAATATGCCGGATAAACAGCACCTGCGGGTGGTATTCCTGCCCCGTGAAGACGAGCTGGAAGATGCCATTGGCCGTCTGGCTCACTTTCTGTCCCGTTACGAACAGGTCTGAAGCGGATATGGCGGATCTGCATATCGAGGAGTTTTATCAGGACAGCGGCAAAATACTGCTGCAGCTGTACCGGGTCTTCCCCAGGCCCACCAGTGTGTTTGTGGAAGATATTGCCGGGGCGGATTGTGCGGACGAATTTGGTCTTCACGGCAAACGCCATCTAGCCTGCCTGGGCACCATGCTGTGGCTGGCGGAGGAAAACCTGATCCGTTACGACAGCCTTATCAGCCAGGATGCCATCGACCAGGGGGTGCTCACACAACAGGGCCTTGCCACCTTGATTCGCCTGCTGCCCGCCTACTCTGGTGAAGGACAGCAATCCCTCAGCGCGATTCATAACATCCAACACTGCTTGCACCATGGCACCTCTACCCAGATGGCCAGCCTGATGCAGCAGGTGCTGTTTCCCCACCTGACCAGGGGGTCAGATCAGGCCTGAAACACTTCTTTCGTCCCCATGGGTATCCCCACCATGGGGGCCTGAATTTTCCACCAGCTGTGCCCGCATCCGCGGCAGGTACTCGGGGTACGCCTGCTGAACAAACAGCACCAGCCCTTCCCGTACCAGACAGCGCAATTCCCACAGGATGCTGGAATCCGCCGCGCTCATCAGGAATCGCACCTGCTGGGCCCGCTCACCGGCCTCTATCACCTGCACGGTTTCGCTGACCCCATCCCATTGGGCCAGGGACCGCAGCAGGCGACCAAACTCCTCCCGCAACGGCTGAATCGGCATGGCATAATCCACCCACAAGGTGACGGTACCGGACATGTTTGAATTGTTCCGTGACCAGTTCTGAAACGGATTCTCAATAAACCATTGCAACGGCACCACAAGACGGCGTAAATCCCAGACCCGCAGCACCACATAGGTGGACGTGACCTCCTCCACCCAGCACCACTCCCCCTGCACATTCAACACATCATCAATCCGGAAAGGCTGAGTCAAGGCAATTTGCATGCCTGCCAGCAGGTTGCCCAATACCGGGCGGGCCGCAAAACCCAGAATAATGCCACCGATACCCGCCGAGGCCAGTAAGCTGGTGCCCAACTGCTGCACCGACTCAAACGTCATCAATACCGAGCCAAAGCCAACAATCACAATCAGAATATTCAGTCCCCGCACCAGAAACCGGGTCTGGGTTTCTACCCGCCTGGCATGGCGCCACTGGCCGTCTTCCAGCACCGGGTTCAGGGTAACGATTACCTCGCCGATGGCCGAGCTACAGCGTACCCCGGCCCAGGTGAGACTGATGATCAGCAGCAGGGTCACCAGATGCTGCACTATGCTCATCAGGGGCAGGTCCTGGGCCACACTATTAAGCACACCGTTAAGTGCCAGCAGGCAGAAAGCCGCACCCAGTGCCTGGGCTGAAGCATTCAGAAACACCCGTGACGCTGCCTCGCTACTGGTGAAATGCCGTACCCCCATTAAAACAATCCGGTACACTACAAAAGTCATCAGCACGGCAACAGCCGCGGCCAGGGCCGGCAGCAGCCAGACACCAAGGGTTTGTTCGATCCACTGCAACATCATCAGCTCCTGGCCAGGCTTGGGTAATAATCAGTTGTTGAATAAAAAGGGCCGTTCCCATCCGGTCATTAACCGGCAAGGCAGTGTAACGGGTTATGGCAGCGCCCTTCACGGGATTAATGATCAGGAGTTAATCTGCGCCTGAGTTGAAAAAGCTGTTCGGGACCTTATTGTAAGTCGTAAGATTATCCCTGCCAGTATCTGGATACGCTGGCAACCTATCTATCAGGAGTCGGACACCACCATGCGCATACTATTATTTCTAGCCACCAACCTGGCGGTAATTCTCATTGCCAGCGTCACCCTGCGGCTGCTGGGGTTTGACGGCTATCTCAATGAACAGGGGATCGACTTTACCGCCCTGCTGATCTTTGCCGCCCTGATTGGTTTTGGTGGCTCTTTTGTATCACTGCTGATGTCCAAGTGGCTGGCAAAACGGGCTACCCGCTGCCATGTGATTGAGCAGCCCGCCAATGCCGCGGAACGCTGGCTGGTAGACACCGTGCAGCAGTTGGCCCGGGAGGCCAATATTGCCATGCCGGAGGTGGGTATTTTCCCCGCCAACCAGTCCAACGCCTTCGCCACAGGCTGGAACAAGAACGCCGCCCTGGTGGCGGTGAGCCAGGGCATGATGCAGCGCTTCAACAAAGATGAGATCCGGGCGGTCATGGCCCACGAAATTGGCCATGTGGCCAATGGCGACATGGTAACCCTGGCCCTGGTGCAAGGGGTGGTAAACACCTTTGTGATCTTCCTGTCCCGGGTGATCGGCTCCATTGTGGACCGGGTGGTGTTCAAGAATGACAGTGGCCACGGCATCGGTTTCTTTGTGGTCTCCATGATCTCACAGGTGGTACTGGGCATTCTGGCCAGCACCATTGTGTTCTGGTTCTCCCGCCGGCGGGAATTCCGTGCTGATGCGGCGGCGGCTCAACTGGCCGGTGCCGGCCCCATGATCAGTGCCCTGGAACGGCTGGGGCGGGAAACGGAAATGCCCGACGAAATGCCGGATTCCATGCAGGCGTTTGGTATTAACAAAGGGCGCCGGACAGACATGATGTCGAAGCTCTTTGCCAGCCACCCGCCCCTGGAAGAGCGCATCGCCGCCCTGCAGAACCGCACCTACAATTAATCCTCAGCCACAGTGAACCCGGCAGCTGTAAACAGCCGGGCTGTGGCCAAGTCTTTAATGCCAGCCACTCGGTGGCTGGCATACTCCCGCCGCACCGGATACGTCTTTCTCAGCTGATCAAAACCCTGTGCCCGCAGCTCCTGGGATCCCTGCTGGCTGGCCATAAAGCGTTCCTGGTCCCCCCGTGGGTCATAGGCGGCCAGTATTGCCTGGGTCAATGGGGCTTCCCCGCCGCCTGTTACTGACATCTGCAACGGTGGTGGCAGCACCTCGGCCAGCTTCACCTGTGGCGTCAGCCCCAGATGCCGGCAGAACGCCTGATACAGCATGGCGGTACCCCGGGCCTTGCCCTCCAGACTATACCCGGCAATGTGCGGGCTGCCCTGCCACACCAGGGGAAGCAACCCGAGCATCACCTGTGGCTCCCCCTCCCAGACATCCAGACAGACCCTGGGAGCATCCGGCTGCTGCAGCCTTGAGACCAGTGCTCCATTGTCCACCACCGGTCCACGGCCGGCATTGAGCAGCAGCTGATGGCCTTTCAGGGCAGCCAGGCGAGGCCCGTCTAGCAGATGCAGGGTGGCATGGGGGCCACTGGTGGTCAGAGGGGTATGCAGGCAGATCAGGTCCTGTTGCAGTATGGCCTCAAGGCTCTCAAGGCCCCTCTCACCGGCCATCTGCCGGGGCGGGTCACAGGCATGGACCCTGACACCCAATGCCTGCAGGCGCCGCCACAGGCGACCACCCACATTGCCTGCGCCAACAATGCCCACGGACCGCTGCCAAAGGGAAACCTGTTGCTGTTGGCAATGACGCACCAGGGTGCTGAGCACATAATCCACCACCCCTTCGGCGTTGCAACCGGGAGCCGATGCAAAGGCAATGCCCTGCTGGTGCAACCAATCGTGGTCAACATGATCGGTGCCAATAGTGGCGGTACCCACAAAGCGTATCGGGGTCTCCGCCAGCAGGGCCTGGTTAACGGGGGTGACCGAGCGCACCAGCAGGGCATCACAGCCTGTCAGTTGCGACCGTTGTAACTGGCGCCCCGGCAAGCGCTCCAGCCGGGTAATCCCGGGGAGCCCGGCGAAAAACGCCTCAAGGAAGGGAATGTTTTCATCGGCAACAATGTGCATGAATGATCAGTTTCTGCGGAGGGGGCGGCGTTGCGGGCCACTGGGGCGGCGCGCTTTCACCGGCTTGTCGTATTCAGGCAGGGGCTTCATCAGTGTCTCACCAGGGCGCTGACAGCTCAGTGAGTGGCCCAGGTATTTTTCAATGTCCGGCAGAATAAAGGAGTCGTCCTCCCCCGCCAGACTGATGGAGACACCGCTCTCCCCGGCCCGGCCAGTGCGGCCGATGCGGTGCACATAGTCTTCCGCATTGTCCGGCAGGTTGAAATTAAACACATGGCTGACCCCATCCACGTGAATCCCCCGCCCGGCCACATCGGTGGCAACCAGCACATCAATACGCCCGTTCTTGAAGTCTTCCAGGGTGCTCAGGCGCTTGTTCTGGGCGATTTCACCGGACAGCAACGCACTGCTGATGCCCAGGGCCCGCAGGTGTTCGTCCACATCCCGTGACTGGTCACGGCGGTTGGCAAAGACAATGGACCGGGTCACCTCATCCTGCTGCAAGGCGTTGTAAAGCACCTGCAACTTGTCATCGTCACTGACGGTGTAAACGATCTGCTCTACCCGCTCGGCGGTTTTCTGGCTGGGTTCGATCTCAATAAATTCTGCCCGGTGGCTCCACATGGATGCCAGATTCAGCACATCCTGGTTAAAGGTGGCACTGAACAGCACCGTCTGGCGTTCTTCCCGGGGGGTGCAATAGCCGATGATGCGCTTCACATCGGGAATAAACCCCATATCCAGCATGCGGTCTGCTTCATCCAGTATCAGCATGTCCAGCTGATCCAGGAACAGATCCCTGCGGTTGAGGAAATCCAGCAGACGACCGGGGGTGGCCACCAGAATATCTATGGCTTCATCCCGCACCCGCTGTCGCTGCCCCTCAAAATTCATACCGCCAACAGTCGTAACCACGTTATGGCCGGTAAAATGCGCCAGGCTTTCCGCATCTTTGGCGATCTGCAATGCCAGCTCCCGGGTCGGGGCCAGAGCCAGTACCCGGGGTTCGCTGGCATAACGCTGCTCCCAGGGAATCGGTTTTTCCAGCATGCGCTGGATCGCGGTAATGATAAACGCTGCGGTCTTGCCAGTACCGGTCTGTGCCTGACCAATCAGGTCCACCCCGGCCAGGGTTTTCGGCAGCGCCTCCGCCTGGATGCCGGTGCAGTGCTCAAAACCCAGTCGGCTGATAGCCTGTAGCAGTAAAGGGTCCAGATTCAGGCTATCGAATGTCACCGGTGTGGTCCCGTTATCCTCGCTAATGGCGTCTGGGGATGGTGATGGGGTC
>REBR01000073.1 GCA_007692645.1 Halomonadaceae bacterium
GCCCAGCGCCAGGGCAGCAGTGTGCGCAGCCTGACAGAGCATGGGCTGAGCCTGTATTTCCAGCGCCGGCGTTAACAGCAGCAAGTATTACCAGAACCCAGGGAGGCTCTTTATCAAGAGCTCCCTCCAATCACCCAAGACCTGACTGCTATACTGCAAAAATCCACGTCTAGCTCAAAGGACTACCCCCTATGACTACCTCAACCAGCGCCTTATCCGTTAAAGAGAGCTTGCGAAAGGCTCTGGAACACTTCCAGGGTGGTGATTTTCAAGCAGCATTAGGTTGCTACCAGGGGGTTCTCGCCTCTGACCCGGAGCATCCCACCGCTAACCACAATGTTGGAGCTATTGCCTTAAAACTCAATCGCCCAATGGATGCTTTAGGCTATTTCAATAGAGCCTTAAAAGGCGATCCTGGCAATGATCAGCATTGGGTGAGTCTGGTTCAAACCCTCGTTGTAACCAATCAAAGTAAGCTCGCAGAAACCATGCTGGAACAGGCAAAAAAACATGGTGTCGCTGAAGAAGCAATAGGTCGTATAGAAGCTGTAGTCCATCCAATCCATACCATTGGCACGAAAACACCCTCTGACAAGGAAAACCAGGACGAACTGGTACTTCCAGAATTAGAACTGGGGACGCAAGAGCACAGGTTTGCGCCGGAACAGCAACTCAAGGATCTTCGAAGGCTGGTTACTAAGAACCGTCTCAATAAAGCAGAGAAAAAGGCCCGAGAAATCATCGAGCGCTATCCCAGCGATCCCAGATTCCATGAAATACTGGGTCACTGCCTTTTCATGAAAGAACATTATGATCAAGCCTGCCAGTCTTTCGAGACGGCAGTTAGCTTAGATGCCGATAAACTGAGCTATCTCCAAAATCTCGCTAAAACCTATGCGGCACAATCAAAATATGACCTTGCCGTTGCTGCCTACAAACGGGCACAAACCTTAGCGCCTGATAATACCGCCCTGCTACTCCCCCTTGGCAATGCCCTGTATGAATGTTTTCGTCTCGAAGACGCCATGGGTATATATGAAAACATGTTAAAGCAGAATATCCAGACTCTGCAGGCGCTCATCCAGCTAGGTGTTTGCCATCAAAAACAGCATCGCTATGAAGATGCCAAGCGCTTCTTTAATAGCGCCATTCAACTGGCGCCAAATGACCCGACACCATACTCCTATCTTGCAGCACTGATGATTCAGTTAAATGAATACCAAAGTGCTATTGATGCTTTTGATACCATACTGGCGAAAGTCCCTGATAATGTGACGTCGCTACAAAGTCTGGCATTGACCTATATCCGCATGGGAGCCCCTGAAAAGGCTGTGGCCCCATTACGACGGGCAATGGCTGCGGCTCCCACTAGCGCTATGAACTATCAATTATTGGCAGATGCAGCGCCTTTCGGCTCTGATTCTGACGCCTTCAAAGCATTGCTCAAGCTAACCGAATCTGCACAGGCGAGTGACCATGAACGGGCTGTTGCACAATTTGTTGCCGGTGGGATTTACTTTGAAGAAAAAAATGATGAGGCGGCATTTGCCACTTACCACCAAGGTAATGCACTGGTTCACAAAGACCGTCAGGCAAAGCCTGGAATGTACAACACGGCAAAGAAAATTACCCGAACCATGGACCGGCGATTTTTCAACATCCGCCGCCCCATGGGAAGCGCCTTGGATCAGCCCTTATTTATTAGCGGTATGCCACGTTCAGGCAAATCCTTGCTGGAAAAGCTTGTGGCACAATCGCCGGATGTTAGTGCCGCTCGGGAACTGAAAAACCTGCAGGATATGCTGCCGGGTCGTGGTGATGGTGTTTACTTGCTCAACCATGCTCAATCAATTACTCGAAGAGAGCTCACCCAGAATTCGCAATCACTGCTTCGAGCTCTGCAGGGGTCCACCAGTTCAAAGGCCCGCTACATCAGTGAAACCACGCCTAAAAACACCATCATGTCTTACTATGCACAGATGTTCCCCAATGCCCCGGTGATCTTCTGTGACAGAGACCCTTGGGATCTGATGGCCACTTGCTACTTTAAATATTTCGCCAGCGCCCATAATTACTCTTTTGCCATTGCAACCTTGGAGGAGCAGATCACGGCTGAAAAAATGTTGATGGCGCATTGGCTGGAAGCCCTGCCGAACCCATGCCTGAAAATTACTTATGAAGACCTGGTCCGCACCCCTCGACAAGTGGGGCGTCAACTGGCCGACTTTCTCGGTATTTCCTGGGAAGACAGCTACGGCGATAGTCTGCAGGCTGATTCAGACAGCTTGGACACTGTGCCTCAGGCCCATGCGATTCTCTCGCTTGATCATAACGCTGCACCGGTTCCTTTAAGCGACGAATTTATTGGCGTCGGAGAACGTTTCAAAGAGTATTTTTTGCCTTACATATCCACTGAAACCCCGTTCACCCGTCAGGATTAACCCGCCAAAAACCGCTCCCAGTCCTCCGGCTCATCCACGTCCCAGCGGGGTTCCAGCAGGGTAAAACTCAGCTGCTGGGTATTCAGGCGCTCCCGGGTCTGGGCCAGCACCCCGGGGGTGCCCCACTGGATACCCGCCAGCATGTGCGCCTTTGTGGTCCGGGCACCAATCATGACGAAGCCGCCGTCCTCCGAAGGGCCCATGACCAGATCGTGATCCATTAGCGCTCGCTGCGCCTGGGCAATATAGCCCGGGTCCACCGAGGGGCAATCGCTGCCCACAATAATCACCTGCTGGTAGCGGGCCAGCCCATCTGTCAGTGCCCGGGTCATACGTTCCCCCAGATCTGCCCCCTGCTGGTAGCCCTGGGGCACATCCGTCGCCGCCAGTGCCGCCAGCACCGGCTCTGCCGCTGCCGGGGGTAGCGCCAGAGGCCGGTCCCACCAGAAGGCCACCGGCAACCCCGTTGCCTGCAACTGCCCCAACACCGCCAGGGTCAGGCGCAGGTGGGCCTGTAATGCCCCCTCATCACCCAGAGCCACCGCCAGCCGGGTTTTTACCCGCCCGGCCTGGGGCCATTTGGCGAACTGGATCAGCAGTGTCTGGTTGCTTTCAATCATTGGACGACTCTTGTGGGGCTGGGTCTTTGGGGGTGGCCCGGTAACGCTGGGCCAGTTCAGCAGGCGGCACACCCCGCCAGTACTCCCAGCGCAGCCGCCACATCAGCACAATGGTCCGCCAGGCACCCCGCTGTTGCCAGCGGCGGCTATCGGTCAGCACCGCGGAGGTGATGCACCAGGGGCGCCCACGGGTTTTTAATCGCCGGCACAGCTCCACATCTTCCATTAAAGGCAGATCCGCAAAGCCCTGCAGTTCCCGGAACAGGGAATGGCGCAGAAACAGGGTCTGGTCGCCGGTGCAGATACCGGTCAGGCGGGAGCGGGTGTTAATCAGCACTGAAATCAGACGAAACAGCGGGCGCTGTCCGGTCAGGCGCACATTGAAGCGCCCCCAGAGGGCCTCGCTGTTCCTGAAAGCCTGGAGTTTTTCCAGGGCATCTGCCGGCACCAGAGTATCCCCATGGAGAAATACCAGCACCTCCCCCCGGGCCAGGGCGGCCCCGGCATTCATCTGCCGGGCCCGGCCCCGGGGGGCATCGAGCCAGTGATCGTAAAGCCCCCGGGCCGCCTCTGCGGTCCCGTCAGTGCTGCCGCCATCCGCCAGAATCACTTCATGGCCGGCAATGCGCCAGGCCTGCAGCGGTGCCAGGGTACGGGCAATATTACCGGCTTCATTGAGCAGTGGAATCACCACAGAAAACATCACGGCCACCTGTTAACGCCATTAAGCTCAGGCAAAAATACAGCGATGACACCACCACCGCAATCCCGCCGTAGCGCATCAGCCAGCACTTCCCGGGTGCAGATTTCCCGAACTGCATTGCGAGCAACGCCACTCCCCGCTAACATAGCCTGCCTAAAATGCCCTCGTAGCTCAGTTGGATAGAGCGTCCGCCTCCTAAGTGGAAGGTCACAGGTTCAATTCCTGTCGAGGGCACCATCTCGTCCCCCTGCATCCAAAGCAACCTATAAGCCTCTGTTTTTATCGCTAATATCTTCTTAACTCACTCCACTCACATCCAGTGAACTGCTACTACCTTAAGCCTCTTTGAATACCCATGTTCTGCAATCTGGTCTTACCTGTGGGAGCGGCCATGGCCGCGATAAAGCAACTCCGGCTTAGGTGTTCTGGCAGGGGTTTCGTTATGGCCTCGAAAGTACCGCAGTTGGGACGGGGGGATTCCCCCCCTTTCCCGATTGTCACCCAACTGTTGAACTCTGCGGCGTTCCTACCTTGTCAGTAGCTTTTTCCACCACAAGAGAAACCGCAATAAGGTGAACCCAATGGCGATCTATACCCTCAAGGAACTGATTGACTGGACCCGGAATGTGCACGGGCAGATGGCCCGCTGCCTGTCTGAAGCAGCCCAGCGCCATGACAATGAAATGACCCGGGAGCTGCTGAAATACCTGGCCAGCCATGAGCTTGAACTGGAGCGTGAGGTGGGTGAATTCGAGCACCAGGCCAGTGATCAGGAGCTGGAAACCCGGGAATACGATTATCTGTCCTGGCAGACCAAAAAGACGTTTGTCCCCTGTGATGACCGTTACGCCAACCTGGACCACAGTCTTATCAGCCAGGAAGTGTTCGACTTTCATAACGAGATTATCGGGCTTTATCAGGCGTTGGCTCGCCGGGTGGTGGTGCCTGAAATGCGCCAGCTACTGGAGCAGTTGCTGGACATGGAAGAGGCCCAGACCCGGCAGCTGGCCAGTCAGGTGGGGCGAATGGCAGAGCTGTAAAAGCGCCATTGAAGAGCGGCAGCTTCCCTGCAAGAAGCTGCCAGTCCCATGGCCAGAGACAGGCTTACCGGGAATGACGCGCCGGCGGGCCAAAACCAAAGTAGCCTGCCACCACTGCACTGAGGATATGCAGCCAGACATCATGCCCATACAGCGGTACCAGACCAAACAGCGTTGAGGTGGCGGGAATCAGGCCCAGCAAGGCCAGCAGGGCGAACAGAATTGCGGCAGACCGGGCAAACAGGCGCGAGCCATTAAAGCCACTGACAGCGGCAACAATGCCCCAGACGCCCATGGCCAGGTGTACCAGGTTGTGCCACAGATTGACCGCGAAAAGGCCGAACAGGCGGCCATGGCCCTCGTCGGCAATCAGGTCCGGGTCCATTTCTGGTGTGGTGACCAGAGGGGGGATAAAACCGAGGATACCGACAACGGCGTAAACAAGTCCGAAAATAAGCGCGAATCGTGTGACCATAAGACCTCCTTTTCCAATGAGGATTGAGCATCACTACTGCGGTTCTGGCCAACATCAGTGTTGCCACTGCAACCACCGTACAATTACCCTAGATCCCTGGAAGAGGGTTTAATCCCGAATTTCAATTAATTAATCCCGGACAATGAGAACCCCACAACAACAAGGATAAGCCCATGCAGTACACCCTGAGTTCCTGGCGTGATCTGGGTAACACGGTTTCATTGTGTGAACAGTCGGTTTTTTTAATCGACAGCGGCGGGGATAAGCCCTGCCTGGTCATCGTCCATGGCTACCCCACCTCCAGCTGGGACTTCAATCGCCAGTGGGATGCCCTCACGGCCCGCTTCCGGGTGATCACCCTGGACCTTCTGGGACTGGGGTTTTCCGCCAAACCCTTTCCCCACCCCTACAGCATTCTTGAGCAGGCTGATCTGGTCGAGGCCGCCCTGGCCCACTGCAAGGCGCCCCCCTGCCATGTTCTGGCCCATGACTACGGGGATACGGTGGCCCAGGAAATGCTGGCCCGGGACGGGGAGCGGCAACAGCCACAGTACCTGAGCGCCACCCTGCTCAACGGCGGGCTGTTTCCGGAGACCCACTATGCCAGGCCCATGCAGAAGCTGATGGCCGGCCCCCTGGGGCCCTTCCTGGTGAAACTGACCACCCGAGGCAAGTTGCTGAAAACCTTCTGTTCAGTCTTTGGTGCCCACAGCCAGCCCACCCCGGAGGAGCTGGAGGCCGTCTGGCAACTGGTGAATCACAACCAGGGCCTGCGTTGCCTGCCACCGTTGCTGGGGTACATCAGGGAACGCCGGGAGCACCGGGAACGCTGGGTGGGCGCACTCATCAACAGCCGGATTCCCCTGGCGCTGATCAACGGCGGCGCCGACCCGGTATCAGGGGCCCATATGGTTAACCGGTTTCGCGAACTGGTGGGCACCCAGCATTATATTCATGAGATGCCGGCCATTGGCCATTACCCCCAGATGGAGGCGCCGGAGGAAACCCTGCAGGCTTTTATGGGCTTCATTGATACCCTTCAGAACTGAAACAACACACCCACCACAGCCAGGTTCTCAACCGGTCTGAACCCCTGTTCCCTGGCGTAACGGGTCTGGGAATAGTCCAGGCGCAGGGCCAGCTGAGTACTGAGATCTGTCTGAACACCCAGACCATAACGGGTGCCCCTGAAGGTTTCCTCCCCAGAGAACCCCCCGCTTTCAACCGCTCCCCCAACAGTCAGTTCACCTCCGGCCTTCAGGCGATAGTCCGCCCATTGCCGGCCAAGGCGGACATAGGCCTGGGTCTGAGGCGCCAGTGGGGTACCCAGCAGCCCGGCCACACCGTAGGTTTTTCCCGCCTGCAGTCCAAAGTGCCCCTGAATACTATCCCCGTCAGGCACCGCCAGGGAGGACCTCACTTTATGCTCGGCGTTGCTGTCCCCAAGGTTTCCTTCCAGAGCCACAAATAAGCCCGGGGTCAGTGGCACCCTGATGCCGGCAAACAGGTTCCCTGCACGGCCATGCACAGATAACCCATCGAGGCTGAAATGGTAGCCAGCACCCGCCTCACTGAAATTCATATTGGTGTTTTGATAACCGGCCTGGACGCCGAGATAAACCCTGTGGCTGGCCAGGGCAGGGGCAGCCAGGGCAGGGGCAGCCAGAGCAACACCCAAAGCAGCGACACACAAGGTAAGGATACGGGGTATTTTCATGGTAGTGACTCCTTTCACGGGATTCCTGCTGTCATCCATAACAGCGACTGTCGCCAGAATTCCTGAACAGAATCCGGGCCTTGACCCTTTCATCATCCCATTAAAACCACGGACTAAAGCCTGATATTATTATCAGGCTGTTGTTTGTAGAGGCTGGCCTGATTAGTGCATATATCCACTCAAGACAGTCACAACCGGCAATAAACTGCCAGGAGCCTTGATTATGGGATTACTGGATGCAGCACTGAACTTTGGCGCCCAGGCGTTACGCTCTGGTAGCCAGGCCCCCGCCCAGACACCGGAGCAGAGTGCAGTTACCGCCACCCCTACCCGGGATGGCAACAGCATGTCTGAGGACAATGTCACTCTGGAAGCCCAGGTGGCACGGCAGCGCCGTGGCATGGACTTACCCATCAAAGACTACAAAACCACCGTGGCCACTGATGCGGACTTCGTTAAGGACACCCTGCGCACCAAGCTGGCTGAGCTGAACCTGAGCCCGGACACCAAGCTGGCAGTGCGCAAGAATGAGTTGGGGGAGCTGGAACTGGACAGCCAGTTAAGCCCGGAAAAGCAGACCCGCATTGAAAATGATCTCAACCAGAACCGGGCGTTTAAAACGGCGTTTGATCGCCTGAGCGTGAACCAGCCCACCCTGGATTATCTGGACAATGTGTCCCGCCTGTCCCAGGCCTATGGCACCAACAACAGCCTGTTTGAAACCCTGATCAGCGACCGGGGGGACAATAACGCCTTGCAGGACATTGCCCACCGCTATGACCAGATGCGCAAGCAGCTGGCCAATGCCCAGTCCACTGCGGAGAACCAGCGGGCGAATTATGAGATCCGGGTGAACGCCACCGCGTAAACCGCCCTGCTGTCAGCTCTCAAAGGGGCTGACATCCCCTTTACCCACCCGCAGTACTTCCGGCGCATCGTTACACAGATCCACCACCGTGGTGGGTTCCAGGCCACAGAAGCCCCCCTCAATCACCAGATCCAGAAAATGCTGCAGCCGGTCGCGGATTGCCTCACCATCGGTCATGGGCAGATCCTCATCCGGCATGATCAGGGAGGTGCTCATGATGGGCTCCCCCAGCTCCGCCAGCAGTGCCTGAACAATGGCGTTGTCCGGAATGCGGATACCGATCTGGCGCCGCTTGGGGTGTAGCAGCCGGCGGGGAACTTCAGAGGTGGCATCCAGAATGTAGGTATAAGGCCCGGGGGTGTGGGCTTTCAGGAAGCGGTACTGAACGTTGTCCACTTTGGCGTAGGTGCCAATGTCTGACAGGTCCCGGCACATCAGGGTGAAATTGTGCTTGTCGTCCAGCTGACGCAGCTTTTTGATCCGCTCTGCCGCTTTCTTGTCTCCCAGGTGGCAGCCCAGGGCATAGGCGGAATCTGTGGGATAAGCGATCACGCCACCCCGCCTGAGAATATCCACTGCCTGCTTGATCAGCCGGGGTTGCGGGTTTTCCGGATGTATCGCGAAATACTGACTCATACTGCTTCATCTCCTTGGCCTGACACCTGCTGGCACCTGCTGGCACCTGGCGGACAACCGGGAATAAAAAAACGCCGTCTTCGGCAACCTGTTTACTGGGGCGGCAATTACCGCCAGCCCCCTGGGCCCACCTCAGCCAGCCGCATCAGCACGGGAGCCCCCAAGGCATCCCGGCGAGTCCGGGGATTGCTGCTGACGCTGGCGCCATTGCTCAGGGGTATACAGGTGCAGGGTCAGGGCATGCAGGCCCTGGTGAAACTCTTCAGCCAGCAGCCCGTTAACCGACTGGTGCCGGGCAATACGGCTTTGCCCCGCAAAGGTCTCACTCACCAGCACCACCTTGAAGTGGGTTTCTGAGTTTGCCGGCACCGAGTGTTGGTGGCTTTCATTCTCCACTTGCAACCACTCAGGGGTGAAGGCCGCTGTCAGTTTCTGTTGCATGATCTGTTGCAAGGACATAACCGACTCCATGGGATTTAATGGTTCATTGTAACAGGCTCACTACGTCTTGACAGGAGCCAGACAGTCTCGCATCTTGAGCTCCCCCACAGCCTCTCACACCAGGGTCAGCCGACACATGCGCCTCTACATTGCAGAAAAACCCAGCCTGGGCCGTGCCATTGCGGCTGCCCTCCCCGGCCCAAACCAACGCGGACAGGGGATGATCCG
>REBR01000249.1 GCA_007692645.1 Halomonadaceae bacterium
CGACATTACCGTTGGCAGTGGTGAGACGGTAAGGGTCACGGCCGAAGCAGGTGATGACATTGATGCCATTCTTGAGCGTATTGAGTCTGCGGGTATTAGCGGGATTACCGATGTGTCTGTAACCGGTGAGCAAGGGGAGGCGTTTCAAGCGACACTTGCCTTTGCTGAAGCCTCATTGGCTGAAAGTGTGAGTAGAGAATTTACCTTTCAAGCTGGAGGATCCCTTCAAACAGTTACAGTGGCGAATGGACCTGGCGAAACTGATGGCATAGACGCAGCGCGAATGGCGGATGCAATAAATGAGCAAGCGGATGGTATAACCGCCGTAGCTAGCGATACTGGTGGTAATGTTATACTCACCGCAATTGGAGATACCGCCATTACGGTTGGTGATACTGATGATGCGAACGGTTTCACTGCTGGCGATATTAGCCAAGCTGTAGGTTCTGCGATCGTCACGCCAGGTGCACTGACTATCCAGGCCAACGATGAATTCACCATCGTTGATGGGTCTGCCACAGGTCTTTTCGCGAATGTGGATAATGTTGAGGGTGTTACCGCTGAGCTGAGCGGCTCCCTGGAAGATGTCGACGTCCTTAGCGTGGCCAATGCCAATGAAGCCATCAACCGGGTAGACTCGGCATTGGATGCGGTCAACAACGTGCGCTCCGAGCTGGGTGCCATCCAAAACCGCTTCGAGTCCACCATCGCCAACCTGGCTTCCACCTCCGAGAACCTCTCGGCGGCCAACAGCCGGATCCTGGACGCGGACTTCGCGGCAGAAACTGCCAACCTGTCCCAGTCCCAGGTCCTGCAGCAGGCCGGTATCTCGGTCCTGGCCCAGGCTAACGCCCGGCCCCAGCAGGTCCTTTCACTCCTGCAGTAAACGGAGCCTGAGACCGCCGCCGCCCTTCGGGGTGGCGGTTTCTCAGTAAGAAAGGATGAGTGAGGTGAAGTATGAGTGACGTAAACCTGAACAGTTCGAACCTGACGCCGCGTTCCAGTTCTACCAATGGTTCCAACGGAGAGCAGCGTTCGGCCCGGGCGTCTTCATCACTTCCCGCTGAAGGGATTAGAAATTTCAACCAGAGTAGCCGCAGTACAGGGGCTGCCCCACGCCTGGAGAGTGTTTCCAGCAGTGAGGGAGTTAAAGAGTCCCGGGCCGCAGTGGCCCAGGAACAGGCCGATGACCAGCGCAGCAATCTTGATAGTGCGGTGTCCCAGCTCAATGACTTTGTACAGTCGGTGCAACGAAATCTGGAATTTGAAGTGGACGAGAACAGCGGACGCACCATAGTCCGGGTTATCGACCAGGTCACGGATGAAGTGATCCGTGTGATTCCCGATGAAATGGCTCTACGGTTGGCAGAAAACCTGCAGCAGGATGAACCGCTGGTGTTACTCAACATCCGGGTTTGATTCAGGCAGAGAGGAACAAAAAGGCAGCCCTTGGGAAAGGGCTGCCTTTTTTTGTGGTGAATCACTCACTGAGCACTTCTGCCTGGTTGTAAACTTATGGATTAGTACGGAGAGCGTCACTAAAGGATAGAGGGAACATCATGGATGAGAAGACCACACCCCCATTAATGCACCCCCCATGCACAGCACTGTTTTGCATGCTCGCTCTGCTGATCCTGCTACCGGCTCACGCCGACGAACAGGCCCATATCTGGCATGCCGATGACCCGGACCTTGAATGGGGCCCGTGCCCTGAATTCATGCCCGAAGGCTGCAGTCTGGCAGTCCTGCAGGGCGACCCGGAAGACCACAATGCCGATGTCTTCTTCCGCCTGCCGGGTAACTCCACCGCCCCCCACCACTGGCATACCTCTGCTGAGCGCATGGTACTGGTGGCCGGTGAAATGGAGGTGGATTATGACGGGCAGGATCCGGTAACGCTGACCCCGGGAACCTATGCCTATGGGCCGCCGAGACTGCCTCATGTAACCCACTGCACATCTGCCGAGGACTGTGTGTTGTTTATTGCGTTTGAAGAGTCGGTGGATGCGATTGAGACGGGGGGTGAGGAAGACTGATTTCACCCCCATTAAAACCTTTTAGCTCAATGGCGTAAGCGTAATGCTACTGCGAAGGGGCGATAGTTTTCCCGGGATGTCGTAAACCAGGAGAGGCCTTGATGACGTGGCCGGCCTACTCCCCCGACACACGCCGCCCAAAAGACACCCCATAGGCGGCAGGTCTTGCGTGCAGAACCGGGTCGTCAGATGCCGCGACGCCCTCAGGCAGTGCCAGCGGGTTGAACATCATCCGGTCGCAGTTACCCCCTTTGCCTGTACTGCTGGCCTCTATGGTCAGCTTTCCGGCCAGCACACTCGGGTTGCTGTCGGGCCAGATGGTGGTGGGGTCTACCAGGGAATTGTCGTCGGTGGCCAGCTGCAGGTGGAAGTCGAAGTGTACCGGGCCGTCTTGCAGTCGCTCTGCCAGATCCTCAGCCAGAAAGTCATCACCCAGCTCGCCCAGGGCTGACTCGTCCGGGGCTGAGATGTCCTGTTGCGGTGTGAACGACCAGCGTACGTATTGCTCTGTGCCGTCGGCGTCGGTTAGGCGGAAGGCGTTAACACCCCAATAGGTGTATCCGGCGTAACTGCCGCCAATGGGTTGTGCCCCTAGCCACTGGGCTTGCCTGAGGGTTTCCGGGTGTGCCTCGTTAAAGGCGGCCAGTGCTTCCTGGTCAACTTCGCCGGTATCCGGGTCGGGGGTGCGTACTTCCAGAAAGGGGGCGAAGTGTTCGGGTTTGGCAATAAAGTACAGGGGGGCGGAAATGTTGCCCATTTGCCATTGCTCCCGGTCCGGCAGGGTCATTTTTAGGGCAAGACCACGGGCACTGCGGGATTGATCAGTGGCTGCGGGGTTGCCGCCGCCCACGGAGAAACGTGCCAGCACCGGGTGTGAGTCGCCGTTGAAGGCGGTGGCGGTGCTCAGTGCTTTTCCGTCTTCGGTGCCGGTGAAATAGCCCGTGGCGCAGAGGCCCTTGGCCTGACCGCGGCGGAAACCGGGATGGGTGCCAAACAGCGCTTCCAGAGCGTCCACCTGTTGTGTGGGGTTGGCAGCGGCAGTGCCCGGGTAAATGACAGCTAAGGAACCGATCAGTAACAGGCCGGGCAGGGTGCGGGTCAAGGTCATCAGAGTGGTGCTCCAGGAAGGCGGGCTAAATGGTTCAGAGTTATTACGTTGTTCAGGCATGGGCAGATGCACGCCGTGCCTGGCGTACTAAGTAGGCAGGTAGTGTCTTCATTTCCAGCGCCCTTCAGGCCGGCCCGTTCCGCCGGCCCACCTTCCTCTAAAGCCACGATCATAACCCCGTTGCCAGGCATCTCCAGGCGGCGGCGCAGGGGGCGGGGAATCCCGTGCAGGGGGTGCAGCCTCAGACATGACGTCTACCTCCGCTAGATACCGGTTTGCCCCCGGACCACCACCCTCGGGGCCTGAAGATTAAAAGCCCACGCTGACCCCGAACACCGGCCCGCTGTGCAGGGTCTGCCGGCCGGTGCCGTCAAAGTCTGAACGTACAAAGCGATAGCTGGCGGAAGCATAGGTCTGTGGCGTCAACCGGGCCCGTACCTGGGCTGCGTATTCATAGCTTTCCTCCAGGTCCCCGTGGGTCAGGTCTTCCGGGGTATAGAAGCCGTGGCCGCCCACAGAAACCATGGGAATAGGGGTGCCTACAAAGGCTGATCCGCCGACGCTGACCCCGCCGCCCTCGCCAAAATCCGTGTCCTGGTACTGGTAACGAGCGCCGATGGTTAGGTCTACCACCGGGGTAATGGGGGCGAACATGAGGGAGCCGGTATAAATATCCGCGTCGTCCGTGTTGAGGTAGCCAACACCGGCGCGCAGGCGGGGCAGGATGGGTTGAGTGACATCAACACTGTAGTAATCGCTGCCGGCACTGGCCGTCACACTGAGCCCATGACTGGCATTGCTGGCGAGCACCAGGGCGGCAGCGGTGAAGAGGATGGAGAGGCGTTTGCTCAGGGTGAGTGGTGTGGTCATGGTGAACAGGCTCCTTGTGGTGAACGGTTTCCTTTTTGATGCAATGACCGCTGAAATGTCCCTTAAGCCTGGGGAGAAATGGTGTAACCCTCCCAGGCACGGTTTACCATCGGGCATAGTGGTCTTCTACGAACCCCGGTGTTCTCGAGAGTTTCAACAGCTCACCGGATTGGGTCTGCAGGGTGCCCGTGAAATAACCGTAAAACTGACGAAAGTTGGAGGCGATCACCCCAGCGTTAATGCGCTCCGCCCGGCAACCCAGAGGCTCAAAATACAGCTCCACACGGGCGTCCCGGGTGCGGATCTGCCAGGCACTATCCCGGTCGTAGCGGTCAAAGGTGAATTGCGCCTGAGCCAGCAGCTCCTGTTGTCCCTCTACCCAGAGTGCATTTTCAGACACGCCGCTTTCATTGATGCCGGTGGCGAGGTTTAGCCCCACCCGCTCGCCACTGTCGGTAAAGCCGGACAAGCTGGCCCAGTTCCAGGCGGTTTCCCGGCGCATGTGGCCACAGCTCCAGTCAATGGAGGCACCCTGCTGGTCACTGCACTCATAGCGCCGGTCTCCCCAGCGCCATTGTCCTTCCACGGAAAGTCCTGCCCACTTCTGGGTAAAGGACCAGCGCTGATAGCCCGCAGGGGAACACAGGCGAAGTGGGTTGGCCATGCCGGTGCCGTGGAGGCACAGGTCGGCATCGATGCCTCGCTTACTGTCCCTGAGCTGAATGCGACGGGTGTCTCCTTCAGGGGTGATCTGGATACTGGTAGCCCGTGACCGGCACTGGGCCTTGCCATTGTCCGGATCCGGTTCAATGGTGGTGCCTGCCGCCAGAGGGCGTTGAAAAGAATGCTCCAGCCGCTCATTGCGGGGGATGTCATAGAGATAAAAGAAGCCCACTGACAGCCATTTCAGGTCGACGATGGCGATACCGCCGATCCAGTCCGGGCCCGTGAGGCCGATAAACTGGAACTGATTGAAGGCCATGGTCCGGGCCAGCCGGGAGCGCTTCCGGTCCATCATGGTACGTAGATCATAATCCTGGTAGTTCACCCGCCCTACAGGCGTGGTGTGAAAACCAAAAACCGGCTGGCTCTGGGCATCAATCAGTGTTTTTGTCATTATTCGTCTCCCCTCACTGTGGCGTTGCCCACCCGTGCATGAATCCATGCAGGCTGAGACACCCCCTCTCGGTCAGAGCTGGTTCAGCGCCTGTTCATAACATGGAAGATTACTGGTTGCCCACGGAAAAGCCCAGGTCCGGGGAATGATGTTCCGTCCGGTTAACGCTGAATGAAATACCCCGTTAAGGCATAGCCGCACCGGCAAGAACACGGGGTAAATTCATTGGTTACGCTGCTGTGGTGGGCTTTGCCGGCAGAGTTACTGGGCGCCGCTGGCAGAGGGGCTGGATGGGCTTATTGACTGTCGGAGTCAATGTTTGCCAGTTCGCTGTTATTGACGGAAGGGCCATAGAGCTTTCGGATGCCCCGTAGGTCCCCTGGTTGCAGCTCGGCGAAGTCTTCCGCGTAGCGAAACCCCATAATCTGTCCCTGTGGCCCGGGATGGTCAAGGCCGACCGCATGACCGATCTCATGAATCAGGGTATAGCGGATGTCGTAGACATCGGTGTCACCATCGAAGCCCACTTTCCACTGGTGTTCGGGGTTCAGGCACACCAGGCCCTGCTCAATGCTGCGCACCCCCTCATTGGCACCGGGCAGATAGGTCACATTGGCGAAGGCCTGCCCGGTGGGCTTGCCCTGGGTACCGAGAACGATATCCGCATCCCGGGCATCGTCTACCCGGTGAAATGACAGATCTGCAGCCCGCTCCCAAATCGCGAACGCTGCAGCGGTCTCGTGCTTCAGTGTCTCGTAGGGAAGGTGCTCTCCGGAGAGTCCCTTCATTGGGGCCAGCTCACTGCAGTTGCGGGCACCCTCGAATTGCATGTACCTGTCAGCAAAGGCGTAGCTGATGCTTGCGCCAACGCCCAGGGTTTGCTCGCCCCACTTGACCTTGTAGCCGTTCAGCTTAAGCAGGCGATACCCGCCTTCACCACCATGGGCAGGCACGGGCAACGCTAATGGAAGCAGGGCAGTGATGAATAATGCCCCTATGGCCAGTCGTGCATTTGTGATTGTTCGCACTGCATTCTCCGAACAGGGGTTCCTGAAAACACTGGGATTCCAGGAAATGACCCATAACAAATAAGGATCCAATTGCTCTAATAAAGCGCTTAGCAATCGTAATAGTCGGGTTAATGAACAGGTTATCGGCAAGCAGGGGAGGGGTCAGTTTAAGAGGGTGTCCGGGCAGTAGTGTGTTGTTACCGGGAATTGCAGATTGTTAAAGATGGCAAAACGGGTTCTCGGTTAACTTGGAAGATTTTCTGCGCCGCGCTGTTGCTGCTTTGCCGCCAGTTGTTCCCGGTACTCCCCCGGGGTGATCCCCATCCAGATCCGGAACGGGCGGCTGAACGAGCTTTGCTCGGCGTAACCCAGCAGCAGGGCCACCTCCGTGAGGGAGAGTGTCGGGTCGGCCAGGTAATACTTGGCCAGCCGCAGCCGCGTGTCTGCCAGCAAAGAACGGTAGCTGTAGCCACTCCCACTTAACTTGCGGTAGAACGAGCGCAGGGAGTAACCCAGGTTCCGGGCCACTGCTGCTGCGCTGCAGTCACCGTCTTTCAGGGTCTTCATTACCTCGGTTTGCAGCTGGCCCAGGAAGGCGTCGCTGTCAGGGTCCGTGGTCTCCGGTTTCTGCAGCATCGCCAGGGCCTGGCGTTCCAGTAAGCGCTGCAGGTGCGCGTCGCTGCTGGAAATGCCCATGGCCATGAGTCGGGTGGGAAGCTCAACGGCCAGGCTGGGGGCATTGAAATGCACCGGGCAGCCCAGGGCTGCTTCATAGAGCTCAATGCCGTGGGGTTTCGGGTCCGGAAAGCTGGCACTGATCGGCGGGGTGTTTCTGCCGATCAGGGCTTGGTAGAGATTGATAAAGCAGGCCACGCTGTACTCGTGGGCGAGCAGGCTTTTGGCCACAGGCTGGGTCCAGTTCAGGTGCAGGCGGTCCCCCTCGGTGACCACCCAGGAGCGCAAGCCGGTTTGCATCAGGCTGTGGAACCGGCGATAGCGGGTAAGGCCCTGGCCCAGGTTGCGGCAGGATAGCATCAGATAGCCTACTGCGCCGAAGTGCCGGGGTTCCACCATGGTGCCGAGCCGCAAGCCCAGGGCCGGCACCGGGTCGAGCTGGTAAAGTGCCTCAAGCCATTGGCAGAAGGTGGCCGCACACAACCCGGGGGTGGTAAGGGCTTCACGCAGTTGCTGCTCCAGGGCCGGCGCCTGTAAGTGCCGCTCCTGAAGGTAGGTCAGCAGTGGCTCGGCAAAGCCGCTGTGCAGATGGCTCTTGTTTGTCAGCATGGGGGTAGTATTTGCAGGCTGGCACAAAATGTCAATGCAGGCAGTAACTGTCGATACACCAGCAGGGGGTCAGCCTTATCATAGGCACCCTTTTGCCCTTGGTGTGTCGGGAGAGAATCGATGGCGTACGTGGTAACTCAGTCCTGCATCAGCAACAAGCATACGAGCTGCGTGGATGTGTGTCCTGTGGACGCATTTCGGGAAGGCCCGGACATGCTCTTCATTGACCCCGCTGTGTGCATCGATTGTAACGCCTGCGTGGCCGAGTGCCCGGAACGGGCGATTTTTCCTGAGAGCGCCGTTCCTGCCGGCCAGGAGTCGTTCATCGCCCTCAATGCCCGGGAGGCCCCGGTCCGGCCAATCATCATGGCAAGTCTGAACCGCGAAGCGGCCCCCGGTAGCGGCGCCCAGGTGGAAGTCCGGTGCGCTGTGGTCGGCTCCGGGCCTTCGGGCTTCTATGCCGCAGAGGCGTTGCTCAAACAGTTGCCAAAGGCCCAGGTGGACCTGTTTGAGGGTTTGCCAACGCCGTTCGGGTTGGTGCGCTACGGGGTTGCCCCGGATCACCCTCGCATCAAATCCGTCACCGCCAGCTTTGAGCGTATTGCCGAATCGCCGCGCTTGCGCTTTTTCGGTAATGTCCACATTGGCCGCGACCTGCAGGGCAGCGAGCTGCTGGCCCATTATCACACCGTTATTTATGCCACCGGCGGCTCCCAAAGCCGCGCCCTGGATATTCCCGGAATCGACCGTGACAACGTGTTCGGGTCCTCGGAGTTCGTAGGGTGGTACAACGGCCATCCCGATCAGCGGACCTTGCCGGTGGACACCTCACCGGGCTCCGCCGTGGTCATTGGCATGGGCAACGTCGCCCTGGATATTGCACGCATGCTGGTACTGGCGCCGGTGCAGCTGGCAAAGACCGACATCGCCGATGAGGCGCTGGCAGTGCTCACTGACAGCAACATTACCGAGGTGTGCCTGCTGGCCCGCCGGGGCCCGGTGCAGGCGGCATTCACCCCCAAGGAGTTGGAACAGTTGATGGCCCTGCCGGATGTGGAACTGGTGGTAGAGCCACAGGATCTGCAGCTGGACGGGGCCAGCGAAGTGCAACTGGCACAGCCGGAGTCTGGGGAGGCACGTCAGAACCTGGCGTTATTGCGCCGCATCGTGGAACGGGGTCAGGGGGGGAGCAAGCGGATTCGTTTTCTGTTCAACGTCAGCCCGGTAGAGATCAGCTCTGACGGGGAGCAACAGCAGTGCCTCAGCCTGGCCCGCAATCGTCTCCAGGACGACGGCCAGGGGCGCCTGGTGGCCAAGGCCACCGGAGAGTCCTTGAGGGTTTCAGCCGGACTGGTGGTGCATGCCACCGGTTACCAGGGGCAGGCGGTAGGCGACCTGAATTTCGACCCCCGGCGTGGTGTCATCCAGAACCGTGAGGGGCGGGCCTTCGCCAGGGAAGAAGTGCTCTCTTCACAGGAGTTTGTGGCCGGCTGGATCAAGCGTGGCGCCAGTGGCGTGATCGGCAGTAACAAGCACTGCGCCAATGAAACCGTGGACCAACTGCTCAAGCAACTGCCTGAGGCCCCCGGTGCGATAGAGAAGGATATTCAGGTCCTGCTGGAGAGCCGCGGGGTCAACTACGTCAGCTTTGCCGACTGGCGTCTGCTCGACGCCCATGAACAGAGTCTGGGTAAGGCGGTGGGGCGGCCGCGGCGCTTGATTACGGATGTCCCCCAGATGCTT
>REBR01000210.1 GCA_007692645.1 Halomonadaceae bacterium
GCAAACCCCTGCCCCGGCTAAAGGAAGGGGAGCCCGTGGCCAGCCTGGAGAGCCTGGTGAGCAGCCGCGATACCCAGCCCCCCAGCCCTTTTACCGACGCTACCCTGCTGGCGGCCATGACCGGTATTGCCCGTTTTGTCAGTGACCCGGCCCTGCGCAAAACCTTGCGGGATACCGATGGGCTGGGCACTGAAGCCACCCGGGCAGGCATCCTGCAGACGCTGTTTGTGCGGGAATTTCTGACCCGGGAAGGGCGCGCCATTCATGCCACTGAGCGGGGCCTGGCCCTGGTGGATGCCCTGCCCGCTTCAGTGGCCGCCCCTGATCGCACCGCCCATTGGGAGGCGCAACTGGAGACGGTGCGCCATGGCAAAGACAGCGAAGGCGCTTTTATTGAACGCCTGCAAAAAGAGCTGAAAAACCTGCTACAGCACGCCATGAGCGGCACGGCCCAAGTGCCGGACACTGGCGTACACTGCCCCCGCTGCCGGGCCCCCATGCGTCAACGTAGCGGTAAATTCGGTGACTTCTGGTCCTGCCACCGTTACCCGGAGTGCACCGGCACACGTCCCCTGGAAGACGACCCGCAGCAGGATGACGGCATGGACCAGCCCCCGATCCCCTGCCCCAAATGCTTCTCACCACTGATTCGCCGCACCAGTGCCCAGGGTCATTTCTGGGGCTGCAGTGCTTATCCTGGCTGCCGCACCCGCTTCCAGGACCGGGACGGCAAACCGGTAATTCCTCTGCCCTGACCCACAATCCTGGCCACTTTATACGCAGACACCCTGAAACTGACCCTAAAAGCATAAAAAACCGGTCTTTTTGCAGGGTCTGACTTGTGCGTCAATTCATATTCATCCATCTTAGTAAATATCTGACAAACGTTACGAAATAGCCACTGAAGGCGCATTTCAAGTCTGTGATGATGGCTTCTGCATTAATCACTTCACAAATAATGAATGATGGAAGCATCAGGGCAATCAAGGGAGGTAATCGATGCGCATTGCAGTGCTGGAAGATGAGCAGGAGCAGGCTCAATATATTCGCAGCCTGATAAATGATCAGGAGTGGCTGGGTGAGCATCGCCAATGTGACACCTTCCCAACCGGTCAGGCGTTTCTCAGTGCCATTACCCACCACAGTTACGACCTGCTGATTCTGGATTGGCAGATACCTGACATGGATGGCATTCAGGTCCTGAAAACCCTGCGCACTCAGTTTGACTGGTCAATACCGGTGCTCTTTGTTACCCAGCGTGACAGTGAAGAAGACGTGATCAAGGCCCTGGATGCGGGTGCCGATGACTACCTGGCCAAACCAACCCGCCCCGGGGAACTGGTGGCCCGTATTCGCGCATTGCTGCGCCGGGTAAACCCGGACCAGGAAAAGAAAGAAGTGCTCACCTTTGGCCCTTTTGTGATCGATACCGGTTCCCGCACCATTTACCGCCACGATGAAGCCCTGGATCTGACGGACAAGGATTTTGACCTTTCCCTGTTTCTGTTCCGCAACCAGGGCCGCCTGCTTACCCGGGAAATGCTGCTGGAGCGGGTCTGGGGAGTCTCCAGCGACATCAACACCCGCACCGTCGACACCCATATGAGTCGCCTGCGCCGGCGCCTGGGCATCAAACCGGAAAACGGCTTCCGCATCAAAACCATTTACCAGCGCGGGTATCGCCTGGAAGTGGTGACCCCAGAGGCAGAGTTAAGTGCCTGACCTGCAGCGGCGGCTCAAACAGGTCACTATGGGCCTGTTGGTGTTGTTCTGTATCGCTGCCATGCCAGTTGCAGCAGAGCTTTCAGGGGCAAACCCTGCAGCCATGGGTAATACCCCGGGGGACTGGCATTACCACGCCCGCCCTGACGATGATCTCGAACGCGTTGCCCGGCGCCTGCTGTCCAGCAGATTTAACGCCCATGACCTGCAGCGCCACAATAACCTCAGCAGTTTCAACCTGACCCCCGGGGACACCCTGCGCATTCCGTTTCAGTGGCTGCAACAACAACCCCTGCCAGCTCAGGTCACCTCTGTTACCGGTATTGCCCAGGTTCAGCGCCACCTTAAACCCCGCTTTGAAACCCTGGCTGCGGGCATGCAGCTGAATGTAGGGGACAGCATCCGTACCGGCCAGGGCATGGTTCGCCTGACCCTGGCCGACGGCAGCACCCTGCGGGTGAGCCCCCACAGTGAGCTGATTCTGAACCGGCTGACCCAGTTTGGCCGCACCGGAATGGCGGACACCCGGCTACGCCTGAAGCGCGGCCGCATCAACACCCAAGTCCCCCCGGTGGAAAAGGGTAACTCCCGCTTTGAAGTGGAAACCCCCTCTGCCCTGGCAGCCGTAAGGGGTACCGCCTTTGAAATGACCGTTGAACCTGGTGGAACCCGGCTTGCGGTTACTGCCGGCCAGGTGCTGTTTGGCGAGCCTGGCCGTGAGCAGCTGGTACCCGCCGGGGTCAGTGCCTGGCAACAGCCTGGTCGCCCCCTGAGCCGACAACCATTGCGTGCAGCGCCAGATTTGGCCAAGATTCCTGAGTCCCTGGACAGTCTGCCGCAAACCCTGCAATGGCAGGAGGAAGGTCAAGGCCGTTACCGCATTAATCTGATCAATCAGAACACCGGGGAGTGGCTGCTGAGCCGGACTCTGAACGAACCACAGTGGCAACTGGACAACCTGCCAGATGGCCATTACCGCCTGGAACTGGCGGCCCTGGACCGCAATGGCATGTCAGGTATGCCTGCCATGAAGCAATTCCAGGTGGCCCAGCCCGCGCCACCGGTGGTATTACCCGGCAGCCGGGTAATTCATGTGAACACACTGGGTGATCGTGTGACCCTGTTCTGGCAAACTGTGCCCAACATCAGGGATTACCAGCTGCAACTGGCCAAAGACGCCAGCTTCCAGCAGGTTATTCAGGACCTGCGGCTGTCAGCCACCAGCACCAGCCTGCAGCTGGACCAGGACACCCGTTACTATGTGCGTATCAGAGCCCATAGCGGCGGGGCCGAAGAGAATCACTGGGGTCCGGTACACGCACTTTCATTGGAGTAGAAAGCCCCCTCATGCGTTCCAGGCTGCTCTTTCCCTCCCAGCGGCTGGCCCGCTGGCAATTGGCACTTCCCCTGTCGCTACTGTTGCTGGCACTGGCCTGGTCCCCGGTTACCCAGCGCCTGGATCTGTGGGTTTATGATGCCCTCATCAGCCAGACGCCCCTGACCCCAACCCCGGAACTGTTACTGGTCGCTATTGATGAGAAAAGCCTGCACGCCCTGGGCCAATGGCCATGGCCAAGGAGTTATCACGCCCGCCTGATTGACCAGCTGGCTGACGCCGGTGTGCGCTCCATCACCCTCGACATTCTGTTCACGGAACCCGCCAGAGATCCCCAGGAAGACCAGCTACTGGCCAGCGCCATGGCCAATCAGGGCAATGTGGTACTTCCGGTTCATCTGTTCTCCCGCCGGGACGGCCAGAGCCTGGCGGAATTCCTGCCCACCAGCACCCTGACCCGGGCGGCTGCGGGCCTGGGGCATGTTCATGTGGAACTGGACAAAGACGGCATCGCCCGGGGGTTATACCGCCATGAAGGCTTAGGGCAGGCGATCTGGCCTAGCCTGGCGGATATTACTGCGCAACATGCCAACCGGCAGACCCTGCCGGATAGGGCAAACTCCCAGGTGGCCGCTCCCTTTGTGAATCTGCGTAGCAACCCGGTGCGTGTGCCTTTTTCCGGTCCTACCGGAACACTGCCCAGGGTGTCTTATGTGGATGTCCTTGAAGGTCGGATTCCCCTGGGGCAGTTACGGGACCGGGTAATCATGGTGGGGGCCACTGCCCCGGGGCTGGGGGATTTACTGGCAACCCCGGTCTCCGGGCGGGCCCAGCCCATGAGCGGGGTTGAGTTCCATGGCAATGCCTATTCTGCCCTGGTACAGGATCGCCTGGTAAAAACGTTGGAGCCCCACTGGGTACAACTGCTGACCCTGGCCCTGTTGGGCCTTATCATCTGGCAACTTCCCCGGTTACTGCCAGGGCATACAGCGCTGCTCTGTGCCTTGCTGATTCTGTTACCCCCAGCCATTGCCTGGTTGCTGTTAAAAAGCCACAGCCTCTGGTTACCCCCTACCCTGCCTGCCATGGTGGGGGTTATCGCGTTCCCCCTATGGAGTGGCCAGCGCCTGGCCCTGCTGAACCGCTTTCTTAACCGGCAACTGGATGCCCTGGGGCGGGAACCGCGGATTCAACTGGAAAGCCAGGAACGACGCACACCACTGCAGCTGCTGGAGCAGCTGAACGAATTACTGCAACCCGCAGAGGCCTGGCTGGTCAGGGATGGCCACATGCTCCATGGCCATCAGCCGGTTATATTAAAGGCCCTACCCGCCCCCACCCACAGCGGCCAGTGGCAGCACTTTGAAGACCTCAGCCGGGTGTGTTTCAGCCGGCAATCCCAGTGGTATGAACTGGGCTTTCGCTGGCAGGAAGGTCCGGCACAGAACGGTCTGCGCCGTTTTCTGGCGGAGTTATCCCTCAACAGCAATGACGGTAACCGCTCAATCCGCCGTGCCCGGGAGCAGGTGTCCCGGCGCATCGACAAGGTGCGGGATGCCACAGAAGCCCTGGCTGGCATGCGCCGCTTTGTGGGTCAGGGTTTTGAGCAGATGCCCGATGGGGTCATTGTGACCGATGGCCTTGGGATTATACGCTACAGCAATCACCATATTGCCCTGTGGTTTGGCCAGCCCCGGGCCAGCCTGGAAGGCATGCCCCTGGTGCGCCTGTTACGCCACAGCCAGCCGGAACACCGGGAGGGCTGGCGGGAACCCCTGCTGGGCATTTTGCAGGGGGGTGACCCCTGCACCCTGGGTACCGCCGTGGCCGGCCGCGACCTGCTGCTGCACCTGGCACCCTTCCCCCTGCCTGATCCCAGCCAATTTGGCATTGTGGCCAACGTGTCAGACATTTCCCGTTTGCGGGAACAGCAACGTCAGCACCGCGACGCCATTAACTTTATTTCCCATGACATGCGCTCTCCCCTGGTGTCTCAACTGGCTCTGCTGGATCAGTTACGTACCCGCTCCGACCCGATACCCCCAGAAGCCCTGGATCAGGCGGTTCGCCTGGCCCGTCGCAGCTACCAGCTGGCGGAGGAGTTTGTGCAGCTGTCCCGGGCAGAACAGCTGACGGAAGACCGCTTCTATGACTGCGAATTACTGGCCATTGCAGAGAATGCAGCTGACTCCGTGGACAGCCAGGCACAATTGCGAAAAACCCGGATTATCGTGGAGGGTGACGAAGCGATCTGGCTGAAAGGCAATGCAGAGCTTCTGGAGCGGGTCATTATCAATCTGCTAACCAATGCCATCCAGTACGGGCCTGATAATGCCCGGGTGGAGGTACAGGTTACTCAGGAGGGGGATAAAGCAGTGATCAGCGTATCGGATGAGGGACCCGGTATTGCCTGGGAAGAGCAGCCGTTTATTTTCGAGCGTTTTCGCCGGCAAATGGACAGTGAACTCCATGGACCCAGAGGGGCGGGCCTGGGGCTGACATTTGTCAAAACCGTAACCGACAGGCACCGGGGGCAGATCACTCTGACCAGTGTTCCAGGCCAGGGTACAACTTTCCGCCTTTACCTGCCGTTACAACCACTTCCCACTGACTAGTGTCCCCTTCAGGACACTTGAGCCTGAAACGCGGTTAGATCTCCTTGGTCACCATCTGGGAAAGGGTACTTTCCTGGCCGTCCACGTCCACTGCACGGACTGTAAAGTACCACTCCCCGGCATCCAGCTCGCCAACAACATATTCCATTCTGCCACTGTTGTCGTCGTTGAGAGTAATAGTCTTGTCTAAACTGATGGGATCCTGACCATAGTAGATAACGTATTCTTTAATCCGGTGGATCATTAAGGGGTCACCATTGACCTTCTCGGTCGGCGCCAACCAACTCAACTGTGCCATATTGGAACTGTCGGATTTCTCACTGTTATTCAAAGAATGCATTGCGTCAGTGAATTCCCTCAGACTGTCATCATCGCAACCTGTCAGTCCTGCCACTGCTATTACCAGAGTTCCCACACCCACATACAACTTTTTTCTCAGGGGATATGACATGTTTTTACACCTTTTAGTTGACTACAAAACGAATCGTAGCCTCTTGAAATGTAAAAGTGTGTGTAATAGAAGGGCGTTTAAGTAGGCTTTAAGTCACGGGGAATACACAGCGATGGAAACTTGCCATTTTGTTCCGCAGCAGCACCTGCAAGCGGTGTTATACCTTTACCGGAAAGCCGTCAGCACTCTGGATGATAATCTCTACAACTTTCAGCAGCGCCATGCCTGGGAAGCCTGGGGCCATGACAGCCAACGGGCCGGTAAACTGCTGGCACAGGGTGTAACACTGCTGGCCTTAAGCGACGGGCAGCTGACAGGGTTTGTTCAACGGTGGCCGGAGGATTGTATCAATATGCTGTATGTGGACCCGGCCTATAGCCGGCAAGGTATCGCTACAGCCCTGGTGAGCCTGATGGAGGATCAGGCCAGGCTGGCGGGAGTGGAACTGCTGCATACCCGGGCCAGTAAAGCCTCACAGCCGCTGTTTCAGCGGCGGGGATTCAGTGCAAAGCAACAGGAGTGGGTGCGCACACAGGGGGTGAGCCTGCCCCGCATGCATATGGTGAAAGTGCTTACCACAGAAAAACGCCCTTAGCGGTTCTTCTGGATTTCCCGCAACAATAAGCTGATGACCCGGGCGGTTTCAGTCGCTGCAGCCCGGTTTTCCGCCAGTTTCAGCCAGCGGGACCCATCCCGGGGGTCCGCAATCCAGCAGGCAGACTCTTCCCGGTAACATTCTGTGCCTACCCGGGGATTAATGCCAAAGACATTGAGCCGGGTCACTGACACCCGGGCATTACCGCTGTCGTCCACCTCCCGGGTACGGAGCTGCAGGCTGGTATCATCCAGCCGCAGCCGGTAATGCAGGCCCCGGTCCGGTTGGCGAACCACCACCCGGCTTGGCCCCTCCCAGGCATGCAGACCAAGCAGGCTATTGGCATGTTCTATCAGCGCCTCCACGGGATCATCAGTCAGGTAAAGGGCCTTAAGTTGAGCAACCTCATCAGCCCCTGCCGCCTCAAGGGTAACCGCCATGGCCTCACCATTGCCGCCCCTGGGTTCACGGCCAAACTGTTCGCTTTTATCCCCCCGCTGCCTTTCCTGCTCTTCAATAACCGTGATACGCCGCAGGGCAGTCTGGTACATATCCCCTTCCCGGCCAGCACTGCTGACATAGCGGCCATAGGCCTGGCGCGCCTCCCGGGGCTGCCCTGCCTCCTCCATAATGCGGCCCCGCAGAAAATAGAAGTCTGGTGGCAGGGTCACCTGCTCTTTGCGCAACAGCCTGTTCATGTAGTCCATGGCAACGCCCCAGCGCCCCTCGGCCACGGCGGTTTCAGTGGCCATTAACAGGCGCTGGGATTCATCTTCCAGGGACAGGCTGGCTGTGGCTGGCATACTCAGGGCCACCAACAACCCCGTGGTTAAAGCAATACAACGCAACTTCATGGCTTAACCCTCACATGGCTTAACCCCGAGCCACTGACCTGCAGGTCTGGCACTGGGTATCTGGCTTCCATTGCAATAATTAGCATAGACCTTGCAAACCACAGCCGCCTGTTACTTCAGTTGACTCATATATTGGCTTTAAGACCACTGGTGGCAAACCGGCTCAGTCAACAATCACTGTGTGATCATCGTCATCACCCTGTCTTCGCCCCGGTTGTTGCTGGTTGTTTGGCATGTTGTCACCCGCAGCATTATTACAGTCAGTTTATTGTAGGTGGCAAGCAAAAATATGGAAAGACTGACTAACCCTGGCCTGGGACGGCTGTCTCAGTTTTAACATGAACTAGTAAATGTTGAGGCTAATGGCTGATTTTGCGTGCTACTACCGGTGCTGAGGCATCCGCACTGTTATTGTTTAAGTTGCCCAGCGGAGTGGTATCAGCGCGGCGTTACACCTTTCAATAACAGTTGCAGCAGGCCAACCGCGGGGGTTGCCACAATGGGACTCAGAACTTTCTGGCGCAAACAGCAGTCGTGGCAGCAAACCAAAAATACGGCTGAAGAAGCCCATGTGGTCGGGCCTAACCTCTGCAGCCAGCTAGACAGAACCGGTCGCCATCATCTTGAGCGCCTGCGCAAGCTGCTATGGCTACGCTATGGCCAGCGCTTTCCTGATGATAACAACCCCACACTCCATGCTATGATCGATTACGCTGCCCGTATCCGTGATCAGGATATCCAGCGGGAACTCTTGTTGCTTTACCTCAACTGCGCCCCTGCCATGCAGTCCATATTGCGTCTTGGTGGCATGGAAAGTGGCGAGAAAGATGCTGTAAAGCAACCCGTAGGCCCCTATCAATAACCCTCACCGGCACGACTACCCACGCCGGTGACCCGTCACCGGAGTCTTCTATGCAATACCTGCACACCATGGTCCGTGTCAGCGACCTGACCGATTCCCTGCATTTTTACTGTGAGCTGCTGGGGCTGGAGGAATTCAGCCGCAAAGAGGTGGAAAAGGGGCGCTTTACCCTGGTGTTTCTGTGCGCACCCGAAGACCGCCACAGTGCCGAGGACCACCGTGCACCGCTACTGGAACTGACCTGGAACTGGGACCCGGAAAGCTATCAGGGTGGCCGTAACTTTGGTCACCTGGCTTACCGGGTAGAGGATATTTACCGGCTGTGTCAGCACTTGCAGGATAACGGCGTCACCATCAATCGCCCGCCCCGGGATGGCTACATGGCGTTTGTCCGCTCACCGGATGGCATCTCTGTGGAATTGCTGCAGCAGGGGGATCCCCTGCCCCCACAGGAACCCTGGGCCAGCATGGCCAATACCGGCAGTTGGTAACTGTTTAACCGCCTCTGACGGGTCAGTCCGCTATTTCAGCAGTGCACAGGGAGCAGATATGGAGAACAAACCGGAAATCCTCAGTACCCGGTTGGTAGCCCGCAGTAAGCTCTTTGGTATTGAAGAGGTACAACTGCGTTTTTCCAACGGCCAGGAGCGCACCTTTGAACGGCTGCGAACGCCCCCCATTGCCGGGGTCATGTGTGTACCCTTACTTGA
>REBR01000203.1 GCA_007692645.1 Halomonadaceae bacterium
AGAGCCGGCTTTTTGCCCCCCAGCATGATGTTGGCGGTAGGCACCCCCAGTTCACGGCCCAGGGCGCGACCGTAGACGACCCGGCCACTGATGGCGTAAGGGCGGCCCAACAACTCCTGGGCATCCGCCAGGCGGTTCTCCGCCAGGGCCTGGCGCACCCGGGTAGAGCTGATCCGCTCCCCTTTGACCCTGATGGTGCGGGTATGCTCCACCGCAAAGCCCTTGTCTTCTCCCACTTCCTGTAACAGCCGGAAGTCCCCTGCCCGATCACAGCCAAAGCGGAAATCGTCGCCCACTACCAGATGCTTCACCGAGAGACCCTGGACCATGACCTGATCAATGAATTCCAGGGCAGAGAGATTGCGCAGCCGGGAATTGAACTGCAGGCACACCACGATATCCACGTCATGGGCCAACAGCATTTCCACTTTTTCCCGGAAACGGGTCAGCCGTGGGGGGGCCTCACGGCCGGCGAAAAATTCCCGTGGCTGAGGCTCAAACACCATGACTACCGAGGGCACTTTGTGCACCCGGGCCTGATCACGCACCTGGTCGATAATCACCTGGTGGCCGCGATGAATGCCGTCAAAGTTGCCAATGGTGGCAACACAGCCCTTGGCGAACAGTGAATCAGGCTGAGAAGCCAGCCGTTGTAAATTGTGCAGCCCGCGAATCAGGCGCATGCACAGTACCTCGCTGCTACGGAATGAAAGAACCCGCGATTATAGCCTATGGGGACTTGAGTCCCAACGGCTGAAGCCAGGTTCCATGAATTCGTCGTGTTCTGGTCGAACGTCACTGGCGACGGCCAATGAAGTGGCGCAGCCGCACACCGGCCAATCCCAGCACCAGGAAATAGATCACCCCGCCGCCTACCACCAGCACCGTCATTTCCACGACCCGGTCCCAGGCACTAAAGGCCAACCATGCCTCGGTGCTTGAACGCCACCACCACAGGGCCGCCCCCATCACCAGATTGGCCCCCAGCAACTGACTCAGGAAGCGTCCCCAGCCCGGCTGAAAGCGGAACACCTTCTCTTTATGCAGAGCCCGCCACAACAGGCCGGCATTGAGCCAGGCGGACAGCGCCGTGGCCAGGGCCAGGCCAGCATGGGCCAGGGGCCACACCAGAATCAGGTTGAACACCATATTGGCGCTCATGGCGATCACCGCAATACGCACCGGAGTGCGCATGTCCTGGCGGGAGAAAAACCCCGGGGCCAGTATCTTGATCAGCATAAAGCCCAGCAGTCCCAGGGAGTAAGCCCGCAGGCTCTGGGCGGACATAAAGATATCCCGCTCCTGCACTTCCCCATAATGAAACAGCGCCGCCAGTAACGGCTCCGCCAGAATCACCAGGGCCAGTGCCGCCGGCACCCCGATCAGCAGCACCGCCCGCACCGCCCAGTCCAGGGTCCGGGCAAACTGCTCATGGGAGGCACTGGCATGGTCCCGGGACAGGTTCGGCAGGATCACGGTGCCAATGGCAATGGCGAACACCCCCAGGGGCAGCTCCGCCAGCCGGTCTGAATAGTACAGCCAGGAGACACTACCCGCCTGCAGAAAAGAGGCCAGCACCGTGTCCAGCAACAGGTTGATCTGGCTGACAGAGACCCCGAACAGGGCCGGGGCCATCAGCTTCATGATACGGGTTACCCCTTCATGGCGGTAATCCAGCCGTGGCCGGGGCAACAGGCCCAGGCGCAACAGAAACGGTAACTGGAACAGCAGCTGTAAGGTGCCGGCGATCAGCACCCCCCAGGCCAGGCCCATAATCGGGTTGGTCATCAGGGGGGCTAACCAGACGGCAGCGCCGATCAGGCTCAGGTTGAGAATGACCGGGGTCAGGGCCGGAATGGCATAGCGGTCATAGCTATTCAGGATGCTGCCGGCAAAGGCGGTGAGGGACACCAGCAGTAAATAAGGAAAGGTAATCCGCAGCATCTCTGACGCCAGAGGGAAACGCACCTCATCCCCCACAAAACCCGGGGCAAACACCGCCGTAATGGCAGGGGACCCCGCCACTGCCAGCAGGCAAACAATCATCAGGACAAAACCCAGGGTGCCAGCCACGGAGTTGACCAGGGTTTTCACATCTGCGTGACTGAAGCGGCTACGGTATTCCGACAACACCGGCACAAAGGCCTGATTGAAAGCGCCTTCTGCGAATAACCGGCGCAAAAAATTGGGGATCTTGAAGGCCACGAAAAAGGCATCTGCCTCAGGACCGGCACCAAAGTAGCGGGCAATGACCATATCCCGCAGCAAACCCAGAATACGGGAGATAAAGGTAAAGATGCCCACCAGCCCAGAGGAGCGCAACAGCCCGGGCTTGCGTATTGGCTTATCAGCCGCAGCACCGGAGGTGGCATTTTCCCTGACAGGTTCCGTGGATGGCGGCTCGGCGGCCATGGTATCCTCAATAGTCGTGGTGGCAGGCCGGCGATGGTAACACCCGGGACCGGTAAAACGCACCTGCCAGTGACCACACAGCTTGACAATGCGCTCTTGTGGCGGCATAGTCTCGCGTCATTTCCCCCGATGGACAGTCCGGGCACGGACTCTCTTACAGATACAACGAATTCGAAGGAGTTTAACGGTGGCTAACTCTCCACAAGCAAAGAAACGCGCAATCCAGAGCGAGAAGCGCCGTAAGCACAACGCCAGCCTGCGTTCCATGGCGCGTACCTACCTGAAAAAGGTACACACCCAGATCGCAGCCGGTAGCCACGAAACCGCCCAGGCGGCTTTCGATCAGGCTGCACCGATCATGGATAGCATGGTCAACAAAGGCATCTTTACCAAGAACAAGGTAGCCCGCACCAAGAGCCGCCTGAACACCCGCATCAAGGCACTGAAAAGCGCCTGATTCCGGTACCGGGGCCCAATACCCCGGCAGAGTAAGTGCCTGACAAAACCCCGCCCCGGTGGGGTTTTTTTATGGCTACACCAGCACCATGTTGTCCCGGTGAATAAGCTCTACATCGGACACATAGCCCAAAAGGCCCTGAATGCGCTCGCTGGGCTGGCCCATGATCAGACGGGCCTCGTCAGCCCCATAGTTGACCAGGCCCCGGGCCACTTCACGACCCTCGGTATCAATACAGGAAACCATTTCGCCACGGCGGAAATTTCCGCTCACCTCACGCACACCTACCGGCAACAGGCTACGCCCCTGACCACAGACGACTTTTACTGCCCCCGGGTCCAGGGTCAGGCGCCCACGGGTCTGCAGATGCCCTGCCAGCCACTGCTTGCGGGCGCCGATACGAGTCTGATCCGGTAACAGCAGGGTGCCGCCAGCCTGGCCTTCCCAGGCACTGGAGAGCACCGAGGGCACCCGCCCCCCGGCAATCAACGTGAAGGCGCCGGACCTGGCCGCCAGGCGGGCAGCCCGCAGCTTGGTCAGCATGCCACCACGGCCCAGCAGCCCGCCTTTACCGGCCACCATGGCGTCCAGAGCGGGATCAGTGGCCATAGCCTCATCAATCAGGCAGGCATTGGGGTTATTACGGGGGTCGCTGTCATAGAGACCGTCCTGATCGGTCAGTAAAATCAGGCCATCGGCTTCCACCAGATTGGCCACCAAAGCCCCCAGGGTATCGTTATCCCCGAAGCGGATCTCGTCGGTGACCACGGTATCGTTCTCGTTAACGATGGGCACCACCCCAAGGTCCATCAGGCTGCGCAGGGTGCTGCGGGCATTCAGGTAGCGCTTTCGATCAGAAAGGTCATCATGGGTCAGCAGGATCAGGGCGGTGTGGGTGCCATGGCGGCGAAACTGCTCTTCCCAGGCCTGCACCAGCCCCATCTGCCCTACGGCAGCGGCGGCCTGTAATTCATGCTCCAGGGTTGGGCGGGTTTTCCAGCCCAGACGGGTCATACCCTCGGCCACGGCCCCGGAGGACACTAGCACAATGTCGGTGCCATTGGCCCGCAGGGCAGACAGCTGATCCACCCAGTCGGTCAGGCGGCGGGCGTCCAGGCCACGACCATCATCGGTCAGCAGGGCGCTGCCGAATTTTACTACCAGCCGGCGTGCCTGCCGGATGCGTTGTCGTTCACTCATGCATTATCGCCATGGAAGATCTGCGGGCTCCAGGAGACTGATTATAGTCTGCTTAATAAGGCGCAACGACAAATTCCGGCCCATCGCCGTCATCGTCGTCGTCATCATGACGGTTGGCCTGGGCTTCTTCTTTGCGCTGATGGCGCAGGGACTGAATGTGCTCCCGGGCTTCCGCATCCATGGTGTCGCGCATGCGCTGCTCTTCGGCGGCAGCTTCCGGCTCATCCAGCTCACGCTGCCGTTTCTCTTCCAGCCAGGTCATGATGGACTGGGCCAGCAACCGGGTACCCTGGTTACTGATCGCGGAAATACGGAAGACCGGCCCCTCCCAGCCCAGGTCGTCCACCAGAGCCTGGCAGCGGGCTTCCACTTCTTCCTCGGCAATCATGTCGCACTTGTTGATCACCAGCCAGCGCTCCCGCTTTCCCAGGGTCGGGCTGAAGGTGGCCAGCTCAGCGTCAATGGCGCGCACATTGTCCGCGGGGAGGCTTTCGTCAAAGGGGGCGATGTCCACCACATGGAGCAACAGCCGGGTGCGCACCAGGTGGCGCAAAAAGCGGATACCCAGACCCGCACCCTCGGCGGCCCCGGCAATCAGCCCCGGTACATCCGCCAGGACGAAGCTGCGGTGAGCCTCCACGCTGACCACACCCAGGTTTGGCACCAGGGTGGTAAAGGGATAATCGGCCACCCGGGGGCGGGCAGCGGAGACAGAGCGGATCAGGGTAGACTTGCCGGCATTGGGCATGCCCAGCAGACCAACATCAGCCATGACCTTAAGCTCGAGACGTAGCTCCCGGGTCTCGCCGATGCTGCCAGAGCTGGTCTGGCGGGGGGCACGGTTAACGCTGGACTTGTAGCGGGTGTTGCCCAAACCGTGAAATCCGCCCTGGGCAATGCGCTGGCGCTGGCCGATTTCGGTCAGATCCCCCAGTATTTCGCCGGTGTCCGTGTCCACGATGGTAGTGCCCACGGGCACTTCCAGCACCAGATCTTCACCCTTCTGACCGGAGCAGTTGCGGCCGCGGCCATCTTCCCCGGTCTCGGCCTTGAAGCGACGCTGGAAACGGTAATCCACCAGGGTATTCAGGTCTTCACTGGCCTGCAGGAAGACTGAACCCCCGTCACCCCCATCACCGCCGTCAGGGCCGCCCCTGGGGACGAATTTTTCCCGCCGGAAACTGAGGCAGCCATTACCGCCCTTGCCCGCTTCCACGATGATGGTGACTTCATCCACAAACTTCATGACGATTCTCTTAAGGTGACAGGGTGATGATAGTGTCCTGTCCGGTTAATTCGTTAACCGGACAGGACACTAGCGCCCCAGTTAAGCAGGCACAGGAAATGAAATGCAAAAAACCCCGCTCAGCAACGCAGCACACCTGCCCAGTAAAGGGCAGCCGAACAACGCGGTTGCAGCGGGGTTCCGATCAGGCACCAGATGCCCAACGGGCAAACCGATCAGCTAGCGGCTTCGACGCTCACGAACTTGCGGTTGTGCTCGCCTTTAACCTGGAACTTGATAACACCGTCAGCCTTGGCAAACAGGGTGTGATCCTTGCCAATGCCAACGTTCTGGCCGGGGTGAAAACGGGTGCCACGCTGACGAACAATGATGTTGCCTGCACGAACTACCTGGCCGCCGTAGATTTTCACGCCAAGTCGTTTCGACTCGGAATCGCGACCGTTACGGGTACTACCTGCCGCTTTTTTATGTGCCATGATCTGACTCCTTACTTCGGGGAATGCCGCCTGTGGCGGCCAGCTTCCACGTAAATTTAGCCTTTGATACCGGTGATCTTCACCTCAGTGTACCACTGGCGATGACCCATCTGCTTCATGTGATGCTTACGACGCTTGAACTTGATGATGCGAACCTTGTCGTGACGGCCGTGGCTGACGATTTCCGCCGACACCTTGGCACCTTCCACTTCAGGAGCGCCCACCTGGATCTTGTCACCATCAACAACCATCAGTACACGGTCGAAGTCGATGCTGGCACCGGTTTCCTGTTCAATCTTTTCCAGCTTCAGTGTTTCGCCTTCGCGAACACGGTGCTGTTTACCACCACTAACTATGACTGCGTACATGCTATGACTCCGTTATGACCCACCCCTGCTCTTGAACCTGGTTCTAAGGGAAGCTCTCTGGCGACCCTATAGCAGGGAGCGCAGGTTGGGATGAGTATGTAAGGGCGCGAGATTATACGAAACCTGGCACCAGACCACAACCCTTAACTGACTCTACCTAAGGCAGTATTGACACCAGCTGGACTGGGCCATAATGTACGGCCATCCTTTAACCAACCCGGCATTGCGGCGCCTGTGCAGACAGCCCCGTGGCACTGTCAGGGAATTTTAACAGGCAGCATCCCGCATGTCCCTGGAAACCCTCTATCAGCCCGTGCAGGACGACTTTACCCGGGTCAACCAGCTGATCGCTGAACAGCTTGGCTCTGACGTCCCCCTGGTAGAGCAGATTGGCCATTATATTGTGGACAGCGGCGGCAAGCGGCTACGGCCCCTGCTGGTGTTGCTGAGCGCACGGGCCCTGGGTTATCAGGACCAGGGCCACCAGCGCCTGGCCACTGTGATTGAATTTCTGCACACCGCCACCCTGCTCCATGATGACGTGGTAGACACCTCGGACCTGCGTCGTGGCCGCACCACCGCCAATGCCCGCTGGGGTAACGCCCCCAGTGTGCTGGTGGGTGACTTTCTCTATTCCCGGGCGTTCCAGATGATGGTATCCCTGGGCAGCCTGCCCATTATGAAGGTGCTGTCTGACGCTACCGCCGTGATCGCCGAAGGCGAGGTCATGCAGCTGGTAAACGTCAAGAACCCGGACCTGACGGAAGCCCAGTACCTGCAGGTCATTCACAGTAAAACCGCCATGCTGTTTCAGGCGGCCGCCCAGAGCGGTGCCATGCTGGCGGGGGCCACCCCGGCACAGGAGCAGGCGCTGGCAGATTATGGCCAGCGCCTGGGCATGGCTTTCCAGCTGGTAGACGACGTACTGGATTACCGGGGCGATGCCAGCACCATGGGTAAGAACCTGGGGGACGATCTGGCGGAAGGTAAAGCCACACTGCCCCTGATACAGGCCATGAAAACCGCCTCTGCGGCTGACAGCAAGCTGATCCGCAATGCCATTCGCCAGGGGGGGCTTGAGCACCTGGACACCATCTGTGCCGTAGTGGAAAGCAGCGGCGCTCTGGATTACACCCTGAATAAAGCCAAGGCTGCTGCGGAACAGGCCGGGGAAGCCATTCAGGATCTGCCGGACTCGCCTTTCAAGACCTCACTGACAGAGCTTATTTCCCTCTCTGTTGCCCGGGTCTCCTGAACCTTAGGGTTAATCAAAAAATCTGTCCCGGCTTAACCACAAGCCTGGGGGTACCCCGGGCCCAACGCATCCCGGCCATGGGGAACATCCAGCAGCAGCTTCGGCCCAAAGGGCACAATGCCAGTGGGATTAATGGTCCGCTGGCTGACATAATAATGCTGTTTGATCTGGTCAATATTCACCGTATCGGCAATACCCGGCACCTGATACAGATCCTGCAGATACGCCTGTACGTGGGTAAAGTCCTCAATACGCTGACGGTTGCACTTAAAGTGCCCGAAGTACACGGCGTCAAAGCGAACCAAAGTGGTAAACAGGCGCCAGTCCGCCTCTGTCAGGCGCTCTCCCGCCAGATAGCGCTGCTTGGACAGGGTCTGCTCCAGCCAATCCAGGGTATCGAACACCTCGTGATAGGCCTGTTCATATTTGTCCTGGGCGGTGGCAAAGCCGGCCCGGTAAACGCCGTTATTGAAGGCGTTATAGATGCGCTCATTAATGGTGTCGATGTCACTGCGCAGTGCTTCAGGGTAAAAATCACTGGGAGTAGCCCCAAGTTCATCAAATGCACTGTTGAGCATGCGAATGATCTCCGCCGACTCGTTGCTGACAATGCATTGGCGCTGCTTGTCCCACAATACCGGCACCGTCACACGACCGGTGTAATCAGGGGTGTCTTTGGTGTAGATGTCACGCATAAAGCGTGAATGGTTCACCTGGTCCTGATGAAAGGGCTCGTCAGGGCGGAATTCCCAGCCATTCTCCAGCATATCCGGATGCACTATAGAGACGCTGATCATGTCTTCCAGACCTTTCAGGGCACGGAAAACCAGGGTGCGGTGAGCCCAGGGGCAGGCCAGGGAGACATACAGATGGTAACGGCCCGCTTCTGCCTTGAACCCACCCTCACCGGAAGGTCCAGGGCTGCCGTCAGTGGTCACCCAATGGCGAAACTGGGCCCCTTCCCGCTTGAATTCTCCCCCGCTCTTGGAGGTGTCATACCACTTATCGTGCCATTCGCCGTTAATCAGCAGTCCCATAGGGTTTCTCACCGGTAGCTTCATGATTTTGGTCAGAATGCGCTAGACTGCTAACAGGAACAACCAAGCATTTCTGACTCACTCTTTCAGATTATTTGACTATGGCCTTACCCATTACACTGGATGCCCTGCGGGTGCTGGATGCCATCGCCCGCCGGGGCAGCTTTGCCGCCGCCGCTGAAAGCCTGCACCGGGTGCCCTCTGCGGTGAGCTACACGGTGCACAAGCTGGAGGAAGACCTGGCGGTGGCGATATTTGACCGCACCGGGCACCGCGCCACCCTGACCGCATCGGGGAAATACCTGCTGGAGCAGGGTCGCTACCTGCTGGAGGCGGCAGAAACCCTGGCTCAGACCACCCGGGAGGTGGCCCAGGGCTGGGAGACCCGGTTGCGGGTGGCGGTAGACACCCTGCTGCCAGTAGAAGCCACCTATGCCGCCATCCGCGCCTTTAACGCCCTGTCGGTGCCGGTGGAATTACAGATCATGGAGGAGGTGTTTGCCGGTA
>REBR01000250.1 GCA_007692645.1 Halomonadaceae bacterium
GGCTGGTGCTGATCAGTTCACCAAACACCGGGGCGTTTTTGGCGCTCAATACCCGGTCTTCTTCGCCCCAAAGCACCAGTGTTGGTGCTTCAATACGGGGCAGTAACTCCCGGAACTCATCCGCTGAACCGCCCCGGATATCCTCAAAGATTTTCCGGTTAATCTCCTGGTTGGCGGCAGCCCGCTGCGCCATCACACCGGATATGGGCCAGGGGATAAAGGGACGCTGCTCCATGACGAAATCCATCAGGTCGCTATAGTTGGCAGGGTCGTCCACCACCAGGGGATTGTTGCCCGCCTCAATGCGCTCGTCCAGCTCTGCCGGGTGGTCCTGAATGCCCGCGGGGTTGAGCAATGACAGACTCAAGGTGTGTTCGGGGTAGACCGCCCCATAGAGGGCCACAATGGCCCCGCCCATGGAGTTGCCGACCAGGTGGACGTTGTCCAGGTCCAGTGCCTTGAGAATGGCGGCCAGATTCTCTACCTGATGCTCAATGCTGTAGTTAAGGGAGAGGTCCTGAGTGCTTTGTCCGTGGCCTGGCAGGTCCGGTGCAATCAGGTGGTAGTCCTGTTGCAGGTGGCGGGCCAGACGCAGCCAGTTCAGGTTGTTGGCGCCAAAGCCGTGAACCATGACCAGAGTCTCCTGGCCCTCCCGGCGGGGACTCTCCAGATAGGCGATATCCATGCCGTCCACTTGCAGGGTCCGGGATTCCATACTGGCCATGCTCTTTTCCCGGTCCATGGCTGCGTGGTAAATGCCTTCACGGGAACAGGCGACGAGAACCAGCGCCGTGATTAACAGAAGAATCAGTGGCCGTGCCGCTGTAACTGAGGAATACAAGCGCATGCTATGCCTTTGGGGTAATTATTAAGAACACCATTGTGACGGGTTAATGGAGGAAATCCAGTGCATAAAAAAGACCCGGCAGTAGCTGCCGGGCCCTGGGGCATATCTTCGGGGGAGCGGGTGTTATTCGCTATGGGTGCCGAAGTCTTCCTGCCGGGTGGTATTGGCTTCAATCGTGACAGTGCGGGGGGCGGTAAAGTCCAGGGCATCGTCTTCAGCCATATCATCCTCATCGCAGGTATAGGCGATGGTGTAATCACCTTCTTTGAGGAACGCGGCCTTGTAGCTGTAATCGGAGTCACTTCCGAGCATTTCCACGTTAACCGCCATCAATGGCTGCTCTTCCCGCAGATCTTCGCCTTCTTCATCCATATAAAAGCTCACGGGTGTTCTGCCAGCCCCTTCGTACACATACACCAGGCCAGCATAGTCAGTAGCTTCCTCACAGCGTGCAACTGCCAGTTCCTGGAACACATCCCCGGCAACAGCGCCTACCTCAACATTGTTGATCAACCGCAGCGCCGGGCGAAGCTTGTAGTTCTGCTGCTGGGCCGCCGGGTTCACAATGGCCTTGCGCATATCAAAGTCGATGGTGAAGTTGGCACTGCCGCCCTGGGGTACGGTGAAACCACTCACCAGGCGAAGCTGCCCTGAAGGTACGGTCAGGGACGGTGTGCCTTCGCTGCTTTTTTCCACTACGTACATGTCCGGAAAGCTTTCATTGGGCGACAGGTGCAGGCGAATGAAGTTATAGGCACCGGCAGGGACTTCATGGTTTTCCAGCAGGCTGGCGGAGTTGCCCCGGGTCAGGTCCAGCAGGTTGAGCGTTTTCGGCTCGTCGAAATCAATCCGGATCTGACCGCTGCCTGCGGGCTTGAGGGTCACGCCGGTAAAGGTAATCCAGACTTCGCTGAGGTTATCCACCGGGGCATCGGTCACATCCAGTGACAGGGTGCCGGTACCATCGCTGGAGGAACCACTGCTCAGGCAGCCAGCCAGTGCTGTTGCCATAATGGCGACGGTCAGGGGCTTGAGGAGTAAATTGTGCATGGTGTTTCTCCGTAGGGCTTTGGTGGGTGCCGGTTATTGAGGTTCGTAATGATTCACACTCCAATAGCGGGAATTTGTTCCGCATTTTTTTTGCCTCTGCATCCCCGGGCACTTTCTGCTATAAATGTCGCCACTTATGATTAGCCCGCTGACCGGGGTTCACCACCACCAAGAGACGTTGTGATGCTGGACCGATTCAGGGCCCGCCGTTTTGACCGGTTGGTCCGCCCCCATTTGCGAAGCCTTTATCGCTTTGCCTACCGGCTGACCGGCAACGCCAGCGATGCGGAAGATCTGGTGCAGGAAGTGATGGTCAAGCTGCTGCCCCGTACCCCTGAGCTGGAGGCGGTAGACAACCTGCTTCCATGGATGAACCGGGTGCTCTATCGGCTGTTTCTGGATCATAAGCGTAATATTGGTCGCAGGCCTGAGGGGGCGCTGACTCTGGTGACGGAGGATGGGGACCCGGGCAATGGCCTGGACCAGTTTACGGCGGACGCCCTGGGTCCCCTGGGGGAAATGGAAAATGACCGGCTGGAGGCACTGGTGCGTTCCGTGCTGGATGAGTTGCCTGAAGCACAGCGTACCCTGTTGGTGATGCACGACTGGGAGGGTTGGGCCCAGGAGGATTTGGCGAACCTGATGGAAGTCTCTAATGGCACCATTCGCTCCCGCCTGCACCGTTACCGCCAGGTGCTGCGTCAGGCCCTGATAAAAAAGCTGGAACAGTAAACCGATAATGGCGTCAGCTTTGGTATGAACAGAACGATTTCTGTACAGGCTTTTGCCTCAGGCCAGTTGGCCTGCTGGAGTGAAGAGCTGTATCGAGTGAGAGGCTGGCAACCAGCCGAGGTGAACCATGCAGTGCCATGAAATGATTGAACAGATGGATGACTGGTGCGACCAGCGGCTGACTGAAGAGCAGGCGCGCGCCTGCGCCCGTCATCTTGAGCACTGCGGGGATTGCCGTCTGCGGCTGCATGCCGAGCAGCGTCGCCGTGAGGTCATGGCCACCATGGCGGTGCCAGAGCCTGATGAAGGCTTTGAACAACGCATGCTGGCCGGTGCTGCCGGCGGCAACAGCCGTCGCTGGAGTTCACCGGCAGTGGGTGCGGCCATGGCAGCCTGCCTGGTGGTGGGGCTGATGGTGGGGCAGTGGATGACTGGCGGGGACCAGCTTGCTGAGGTGGATACCTCACTGGCGAGTGAAGAGGCTGGGCCAGCCACTCAGGCAACAGCCTCAGGGTGGGATCTGGATGAGCCGGTGGTGCCAGTAATGGACACGGCTGTGGAAACGGTACGCCTGGCCTTTTCTGCCGGGGAGCCCATGAAGAACGTGACCCTGACACTGGAGATGCCCGCCCATATGGAGCTGGCCTCTTTCCCGGGTGAACGAACCATCAGCTGGCAGGTGGACCTGGAAGCAGGGCAGAATCTGCTGTCGCTGCCGGTGCGCAATCTGTTCCCCGGTGAGGGTGAACTGGTGGCGCATCTGGATGATGGTGAGCGACGCAAGACATTCCGTACACCGGTTGGCACTGACGCCGGACACAACAGAGGTGAGTCATGAAGCAGATGGCGAAATCCATTATTGCACTGGTTTCGTTGCCACTGGTCTTTGCCACCAACGTGATGGCCGACGATGACATGGATGTGACCATGGAAATGGTCCGTGATGATGCCGCCTTGCAGGATTTTGTGGTCCATGAAATGGCCCTGCCCACCCCCGCTTCCGAAACGGGCCGGGAGGCTTCCCGGCCGGGTCTTGACCGTGCCGAGGAAGCCCGTGAAAGGGGGCGCCAGCGGTCCGAGGAGGCACGGGAACGTGCCCGTGAGGCCAGGGAGCAGAGGGGCCGACAGCGGGATCTTCCCCAGGTGCCGGAGCGGGGACCCGGTGCGGGCTCTGGCCCTCCTGGCGCTGGCCCACGCTAGGAACTGAGCGGAGATTGCCCACAGCACCATCCGGCTGCCCCGCTTAGCCCTATCCCGTCGCAATGCTGCTATGCTGTTTCAGCTATTCATTAAAAGCCCTGAGGGCTTTTTTTATGGAACAGGTGACGGTTGTTGCATGGGCAGACCCTTCTTAAGCATTGCCCGTTGTGGCGGGAGCAAGGCAGCCCTGAGAGGTTTGCTGGCACTTGCCTGGCTGACCCTGGCGCTACCCCTGGCAGCAGAAACCGATCCCGAGGTTCTGATGAACCAGGGCATTGACGCCCATGAGGCGGGAGCAACAGATCAGGCCATTGGTTTTTTTGAACAGGCCAGGGAAGCCGGCCTTAACTCTGATGCCCTGCATTACAATATGGGTGTGGCCTATTACCGGGCAGGGCGACTGGCGCCGGCGGCACAGTCCTTTGAACGGCTGCTGGCATCAGCACAACTGGCACATCTGGCCCGCTACAATCTCGGGTTGGTGGCCCTGGCTGAAAATGCGCCGGGCAGAGCCAGGGAACACTTTCAGCAGGTGCTCAACGAGGCCGGGCAAGACCGTTTAAGAACACTGGCAGGGCGCCAACTGGAGCGCATGGAGGGGGACAAGCCTTCGCTGGCTGTAGCTGCTGACTGGCAAGGGGCTTTAAGCCTGGCCGCCGGCTTTGAAGACAATGTAGAGCTGGCTTCTGACAGAGCCCTGGCGCAAGGGGATGCTTTTGGCGAACTGTTCGGTGTCGGCTCTGGCTATCTGGCAGGGGACGCAGACGCCGGCTGGCTGCTCAGCGGGCTGTTTATTCATCGTCAGTTTCGCCGCAGCCCCCAGATCCGCCAGAGCCAGATGCGGGCCGGGCTGGCCAGGGATCAACGGGCCGGTGGCTGGTTACTGCGCCTGGGGGTGGAGGTGGATCATGCCCGTCTGGGGGGGGATCCCCAGGACAGTCAGTTCCGGCTGCAGGGGCGGGCACAGCGGCCACTGGGTGCCGGGCGCTGGCAGGTGCAGGCCAGCGCTACCCCAAACAACGCCTCCTCCCGGTTTGGGGAATACGACGGCCAGCAATGGGTTGCGGGCACGGCTGTTAGCTTCCCCCTGAGACCGGGTATGGCGGTGGGCCTGGGCTATCGCTATGAAGCCAACCGGCGGGAAGACCTGCAGTGGGAGCAGGACTTTTTCAGTATCTCCCCGCGTCGTCACCGCCTGCAGACCCGGTTTGACCTGTCCCTGGGACAACACCTGCAGCTGTTTAATACCCTGGAGTACCGCCTCTCACAATTCCGTGACCGGGAGCAGCGGGAGGGTGAGACCCTCAGCGCCCGCCGGGAGCAGCAGTGGCGACTGCAAAGCCGTCTGGAGCGGTCACTGGCCCAGGACACCCTGTTATTTATCTCTGCCCAATGGGAGCGCAACCAGGCTAACTTCAGGGACCGGGACTATCGCCGTTTAGAGGCACTGGTTGGCCTGGAATGGCGCTACTGAGCCACTCTCCGGGGAAATGACGGCAGGTTGCAGTCACCTGGCGGTCATGCTCTGATACAATCCTTTAACAATTTGCTACCAAGGAAGCCCTGTTATGAGCGAGCCTCGCTACGATCTTGTTATTTTCGGTGCCACCAGTTTTGTCGGCCAGATACTGACCCGTTACCTGCTGGGGCATCTGGGCAAGAACGGTGAGCTGAAGTGGGCCATTGCCGGGCGTTCTGAGAAGAAACTCCAGGACCTGCGCCGGTCTCTGGGTAACGCCGGGGTGGATATTCCCATGATCAAGGCGGATGCCGCTGATGAGGAAGCCCTGAAGCAGCTGTGTGCCCAGACCCGTGCGGTGATTTCAACCGTGGGCCCTTACGCCCTGTTTGGCGAGCCATTAGTGCGTGAATGTGCCCGCAGCGGCACCGATTACTGTGATCTGACCGGTGAAGTGCAGTGGGTGCGGCGCATGGTAGACCGCTATGAAGCGGATGCGAAACAATCCGGTGCCCGGATTGTGCATTGTTGCGGCTTCGATTCCATTCCCTCGGATCTCGGGGTGTATTTTCTCCAGCAGGCCGCCATGGAAAGCTTCAGCAAGCCCCTGGCCCGGGTGAAAATGCGGGTTAAAGCCGCCAGTGGCGAATTTTCCGGTGGCACCGTGGCCAGCCTGATGAATGTGGTGAAAGAGGCCAGTGCCGATCCCTCACTGCGCAAGGAACTGGCGAATCCCTATTCCATCTGCCCTGAAGCCCATGGCTTTACGGCCCGGCAGCCGAATGTGAAATCCGCAGAATATGACCCGGACTTCGATGCCTGGACAGCCCCCTTTATTATGGCCGCTATTAATACCCGGGTGGTGCACCGCTCCAATGCCTTGTCCGGCAACAGCTACGGCCATGAATTCCGTTATGACGAAGCCATGCTCACCGGCCGGGGCATCAAAGGCCGCATGAAGGCGTTGGGTGTGGCCGGCGCCATGGGGGCATTTATGGTGGGGGCGGTGATCAAGCCCACCCGCTGGGCCCTGGAGCGCTTTGTGGTGCCCAAGCCCGGTGAAGGCCCCAGCCCTGAAGCCCAGGAAGAGGGCTTCTATGACCTGCGCTTCTGGGGCCAGACCGATGACGGCCAGACCCTGCGGGGTAAAGTGACCGGGGATCTGGACCCGGGTTATGGCTCTACTGCCAAAATGCTCGGCCAGGCGGCCATTTGCATGGTGCGGGACTTGCCGGAAGCGGAACGGGAAGGGGGCTTCTGGACGCCAGCCACACTGTTTAACGGTAAACTGGTGACCCGTTTGCAACGCTACAGTGGTCTGGAGTTCAAGCTGCTGAAAGACTGAGCCTGAAGTTTGCGCTTGCTCACGCCTTGAGGCAGAGTAATCCAATGTTCAGGACGCTGGGGGGGCAGCTATTCTACAGTTGCAGGGTATTACCATTTACCCGCAACAAGGAGTCTCTACATGCGCAAATTAACAGGGGCAGTGTTTGCCGGGCTGATGGCCCTTTTTCTGGTGGGGTGTGACGACCCGGGTCAGCCCAATGATATGATGGAAGGCCAGCAGCAGGACCGTCAGGATCCGGAACAACGCCAGGGTGGTGCCATGGAACAGCAGGAGGGCCCTGGCACCGGCACCGGTCAGGATGAGGGTATGAACGGTGGTGCTTACGATGATGAGCAGGGCGACGACAATTGGTGATCTGCCCCACTTCACCCTGGTGGCCATTGACGTTGCCCCAGTAACACCGGCTAGTTGATACCGTGCAGTGAATACCGGGCCATGAGCCCGGTTTTTTATTGCCTGAAAAACGCAGGCTAACGGGCAAGACAATTAAAGGACAGTAATCTGCGATTCATGACGGGGGTTCATCATTTCTTTAGAGTCAGCCCTGAACCCTCACATGAAATCAGGAGTTCCTTATGAACAAATTTAGCGCTGTCTTTTTCTCTGCTCTTATTGCCCTGTTTATTGTGGGCTGCGGGGATCCGGGAGACATGGACGATGGTATGGAAGACATGCAGCAGCAACAGCAGGAAGGCATGGGTCAGGAGGGTGCCATGGGCGGCCAGGACGATGGCATGGGTGGCATGGACGACGACACCTACGGTGATGACGATCAGGAAGGTAACCAGGACTGGTAATTCACTGACCCTCTCCCGTGGCTTTTTACCCTATAGCCACGGGGCTTTACTGGACGCCATGTCTGCCAGCAAATGATCCATCAGCGCGATGGCGTCCTTCCTCTCCATATAAGCCAGCCGGAAAGCGCCGGAACTCAGGCCAATTGTCAGATTACATAACCCCCGGCGTCGCTGTAATGGCGTGGCCGAGAGAGTAACCGTTTGTGCCCGGAAAGGCGCAAAGCTCACATAGCCGGTGCCGATAATTCCCCGCCGCAGTACCAGATAATCGCCGCTCAGACACCAGCCCTGTCGCCGCCAGTGCAGCCAGGGAAACAGGATGATCAGGGGTAGAGCGAATAGCACCGCTGCGAGCAAGGGGCCGTTGTGTTCAGTCACCAGCAATGTGCCCAGGGCCAGCATCCAAAGGCTTAACCATAGGGCCAGGGTGGGCAACATCAGGCGCGGACTGACCCGTTGGAAAACCAGATTCCGGAGTTCCAGGCCTGGCTGGAACTCTGCCACCAGCCGGGCCTGGTCAGCGTCATCCAAAGCCGGGGCGGTCAGGTGTCTGCTGCCTTCAGGGCCCTCACGAAAGTCCAGACCAATCTGGTGGCATTGCAGGTGCCGCCGCCCCAGCAGGCGGGCCATCAGGTTCTGGTTCAGTGACAGGTGCTGGATCTTGTGCTGGCGCAACATCTGCTCACGGCGGGTAAAGAGCCCGGCATGGTTGGTATAGCGGTCACCCTGGCGCTGTAGCCGGTAACCGCTGTAGCGCAGCAGAGTCACCGCAATAGACAGCAGCACCAGCAGTAATATCAGGCTGACCAGTAAACCCAGGTAAGCGCCCCATAATGGCATGACCTGGGTTATCTGCTCCTGTAACCAATTCAGCCGGGCCTCGGCACTGTCGCTATCCTGCAGCCGGCGCATGGCGGCGCTAAGTAGCGACCCCAGCACCAGGGCTCCCCAGAGAATCAGTGGACTGCTGATGCCATAACGGATCAGGTCTCCGGGGCGCCGGGTCAGCACTGTGACGGCCTGAAGCTCTGGCGGGTCGCCGGCACTCTGTTCCGTCTCGCTGGCTTCATGGCTTACGTTCAGGGCCTGTTGCCGGATATGGTCTGCCTGCTGCCGTGAAATGCCGGCCAGGTGCACTTCCTGGGCGGCGGAACCGGCAGACTCAATGCTCAGTCGCACCAGGCCGAAGGGGCGCAGATACGGTGGCTGCTCCAGGCGCACAGTCTGGATCCGGTCCATTTGCAGGGTCAGGCGCTGGCGGGTAAACACCCCGCGATGCACCTGGATGGCGCCGTCCTGCAGGCGGTAGCGAAAGCGCAGCCAGGCCGCTACCAGTGCCAGCATACCCAGTACCAGGGCGCCCCCCAGCAAGCCCAAAGCCTGTTCTGGTGAGCGGGTGATAAAGGCATAGGCCGCGGCTGCCATGCCGGCGAATGCCCCCGGGCTACCCACGAGTTGTCGCAGGAACTGCATGAGC
>REBR01000076.1 GCA_007692645.1 Halomonadaceae bacterium
TGTTCCTGGGGCTTATGCTCTCCAGCCGCCACTCGCAGGGCCTCATCGTAAGCCTTCTGCAAGCGCTGCCAGTTCTCCGGGTCCAGTTGAGGATCAGCAAAACGACGCTGTTGCGCATAGGCCTGCTCTATAGCGGCGCGATCGCGGGTGGGTGCAATACCCAGAATCTCCCAGATACCCATGGTGTGCCCTCATCAACATATGTCGTTCAAGTTTAACACGAGTAGGCTGGCACTGGTGGCGGCAGAACGATTGTCAGAAAAGCAGCGCATTTATGGTCGCAGGGGATAAAGACTGCTGGAGTGGGGCTGAACGACAGTTCAGTCCCAGAAATCCCTGGGGCTTTCGGCCTGATCAGCCATGGCATCCAGGGAGTCGTCACTGTCTTCCTGCTGCTGTTGCTCCCAGGCCAGCAATTGCTCACGGCTGACCAGTGAGGCCACTTGATTAGGGTTGTTGGGGGTGTACATCACCAGCAGTTCGCCATTGCGAAGTTTGCCGTGCACATAGTTTTTGTGGGCAGCCAGGGGGCTGTCCACTTCATTGCAGCCGTGCTCGCGCATGCAATACTCCTCCACCAGGCCCTCAAGGGCCTCGGCGGAGAGGCTGTCTGCCGGAATCAGCATGGCTTACAGCAGGTCCTGGCTGCCGGCAGTGGACTTGCTGCTGGCGGATTTCTTGGCCGCAGCGGCCTTGTCATCCAGGTTTTTCTGATTGGCTGCTTTCTTTTCTGCCTTATCGGCAATACGGGTCTCTGCCTCAGCGGCGGTTTCCGGCTTGGGCATCAACTTGTCCCGGATCTTGCCTTCAATTTCAGCGGCAATGGCGGGGTTCTCGGTGAGGAACTTGCCCGCATTGGCCTTGCCCTGGCCGATCTTCTCGCCGTTGTAGCTGTACCAGGCGCCGGATTTCTCCACAAAGCCTTCTTTAACGCCCATATCCACCACTTCACCCAGTTGGTTGATACCGGTGCCGTACATGATCTGGAATTCCGCCTGGCGGAACGGGGGGGCACACTTGTTCTTGACCACTTTCACCCGGGTCTCGTTGCCCACCACTTCGTCGCCGTCTTTCACCGCGCCAATGCGGCGGATATCCAGCCGGACCGACGCATAGAACTTGAGGGCGTTACCCCCGGTGGTGGTTTCCGGGTTACCGAACATGACACCGATTTTCATGCGGATCTGGTTGATAAACACCAGCATGGTGTTGGCGTTCTTCACGCTGCCGGTGAGCTTACGCAGCGCCTGTGACATCAGGCGGGCCTGCAGACCCACGTGGGAGTCACCCATTTCACCTTCAATTTCCGCCTTCGGGGTCAGGGCCGCTACCGAATCCACAATGATCACATCCACGGCGCCGGAGCGTACCAGCATGTCGCAGATTTCCAGGGCCTGCTCACCGGTATCCGGCTGGGATACCAGCAGTTCGTCCACATCCACACCCAGCTTTTCTGCATAGATGGGGTCCAGGGCGTGCTCAGCGTCCACAAAGGCGCAGGTCTTGCCTGCTTTCTGGGCTTCAGCGATCACCTGCAGGGTCAGGGTGGTTTTACCGGAGCTTTCAGGGCCGTAGATTTCCACTACCCGTCCCAGTGGCAGACCGCCAATACCCAGAGCCACATCCAGCCCCAGGGAACCGGTAGAAATCGCGGGCATGGCTTCACGGGGCTGATCACCCATTTTCATCACGGCGCCTTTACCGAACTGCCGCTCAATTTGCGACAGCGCCGCGCCCAGTGCTTTCTTGCGATTGTCTTCCATTTGTCTGCCACCCATGTCGTTGAGTCTGGCGGGGCTTTGCCGCCACACGGTGGTGATAGCTGCTATCACCGGAATATTGGTTGCTGGCGGGAAACTGCCTGCCGCCAACTAACTGTACGTCTGACCAGTATTATGCATAGACCGTCACCGGGTTTCAATACTGTTGACGGACAAATTCCGTGACTCCCTGCAAAGCACAGGCAACAGACTGGCTGCGCACCGCATCCCGGTTCCCGGTGAACAGGTGGCAGCGGGTCTCCATGGCGCCCTGCCGGTTACCCCAGGCAAACCACACCGTGCCTACCGGTTTGTCTTCACTGCCGCCGCCAGGGCCGGCCACGCCGCTGACGGCCACAGCAAGATCTGCCCCGGTGAGGGCCAGGGTGCCACTGACCATTTGCCGCACCACCTGTTCACTTACCGCGCCAAATTCTGCCAGTGACTCTTCTTTCACCCCCAGCAGCGCCTGCTTGGCGCCATTGGAATAAGTCACCAGACCAGCACTGAGATAATCCGAACTGCCTGCATTATCCGTCAATACCTTACTGATCCAGCCCCCGGTACAGGACTCCGCCGGCGACAGGGTCAGCCCCCGGTCCCGTAACAACAGCCCCAGACTGGCGGCATACTGACGCAGGCTCTCATGACTTGTGGCATGCATAATCCATCTCCGTTCCAATCAATCGCCTGAGTCTCTACAATCGGGCTCATTAAAGGAACCCGGACCCGCTCACCACAGAGCCGGCACCAACCCAGGAATCTGTTCGTTATCATGTCCGTTACCGACGCCGATCTCAATCATCACACCCCTATGATGAAGCAATATCTCAAGCTCAAGGCCGACCATCCGGATGAGCTGCTGTTCTACCGTATGGGGGACTTCTACGAGCTGTTTTACGACGATGCCCGCAGGGCCTCTGAGCTGCTGGACATCACCCTCACCGCCAGGGGCCAGTCCGGGGGCCAGCCGATTCCCATGGCGGGCATCCCCCACCATGCCGCCGAGAACTATATCGCCCGGCTGGTGCGCGGTGGTCTGTCCATTGCTATCTGCGAGCAGATCGGTGATCCGGCCACCAGTAAAGGACCGGTTGAGCGCAAGGTGATGCGGGTGGTGACCCCGGGGACCCTGAGTGACGAAGCCTTTCTGGATGAAAAAAAGGATAACCTGCTGCTGAGCATTTTCAGCCACCGTGAGCGCTTCGGACTGGCCACTCTGGATATCTCCTCCGGCCATTTTGCCGTGCAGGAATGCACCGGTGAAGAGGCCCTGCAGGGGGAACTGCAGCGCCTTAACCCAGCGGAAATCCTCATCAGCGAGGACTTTCCTTATCAGGAACTGCTGGCAGGCTTTAACGGCATTCGCCGCCAGGGCCCCTGGCTGTTCGAGGCAGACAGTGCCCGGCGCCTGATCACCCAGCAGCTGCAGGTGAAAGACCTCACCGGCTTCGACTGCCAGGACCTGACTCTGGCCCTGCAGGCCGCAGGCTGCCTGTTGCAGTACGCCCGGGATACCCAGCGCAACAACCTGCCCCATATCCGCAAGCTGAGCCGGGAACGGCGGGAAGACAGCGTCATCATGGATGCTGCCAGCCGGCACAATCTGGAAATTGATACCAATATGACCGGCGGCCACCTGCATACCCTGGCCTGGGTCATGGACCGCACCGCCACCGCCATGGGCGGACGGCTGATGCGGCGCTGGCTGAACCGGCCCCTGCGGGACCGGGGCGCGGTGGAGCAGCGCCAGGAAGCGGTACAGGCGCTGCTGGATGGGGCCGCCTATGAAGGGGTCAATGAAAGCCTGCGGGCTATTGGCGATATTGAGCGCATTCTCTCCCGTATCGGCCTGCGCTCTGCCCGTCCCCGGGACCTGGCGCGCCTGCGGGATGCCCTGGGTCAGCTGCCTGAGCTGCAACAGCGGCTCTCAGCCATCGATTGCGGCAAGATTCAGTCACTGTCCCAGAGTATTTCCCAGTACCCGGAACTGGCAGCACTGCTGGAACGGGCCATTATTGATAACCCGCCGGTAGTGGTGCGGGACGGGGGCGTAATCCGCCCGGGCTACGACAGTGAACTGGATGAACTCCAGGGCCTGAGCGAGAACGCCGGGGCCTTCCTGCGGGAGCTGGAAGAGCGGGAGCGGGAGCGCACCGGCATCAGTACATTGAAAGTGGGCTATAACCGGGTGCACGGCTATTTTATTGAAATCAGCCGGTCCCAGGCGGAACAGGCCCCCACGGAGTACATTCGCCGCCAGACCCTGAAAAACGCCGAGCGGTTTATTACCCCAGAATTGAAAACCTTTGAAGACAAGGCCCTGAGCGCCAAAAGCCGGGCCCTGACCCGGGAGAAAGCCCTCTACGACGAACTGCTGGAGCGCATTGTGGAGGACCTGGTCGCCCTGCAGGACAGCGCCCGGGCCCTGGCGGAAACCGATGTGCTCTGCACCTTTGCGGAACGGGCCCAGACCCTGCGCTTTCACCGTCCCCAGCTCACCGACAGCCCGGGCCTGGAAATCACCCAGGGCCGCCACCCGGTGGTGGAAGCATTGCTGGAAACACCCTTTGTGCCCAACGACCTGCACCTGGACGACCAGCGGCGCATGCTGGTGATCACCGGCCCCAACATGGGCGGTAAGTCCACCTATATGCGACAGACTGCCCTGATCGCACTACTGGCTTATTGCGGCAGCTTCGTCCCCGCCGAACAGGCCCGGCTGGGCCCACTGGACCGGATCTTCACCCGCATGGGCTCTTCCGATGATATTGCCGGGGGCCGCTCCACCTTTATGGTGGAGATGACCGAAACCGCCAATATCCTGCACAACGCCACCCCGGACTCCCTGGTACTCATGGACGAGGTGGGCCGTGGCACCAGCACCTTCGATGGCCTGTCACTGGCCTGGGCCGCGGCAGAGCGACTGGCTCGGGAGCTGCACTGCTACACCCTGTTTGCCACCCACTACTTTGAGCTCACCGCCCTGCCCGATCAGGCACCGGCAGCCCGTAACGTACACCTCACCGCCACCGAACATGAAGACCGCATAGTTTTCCTGCACAGCGTCCATGAAGGCCCGGCCAGCCAAAGCTACGGTCTGCAGGTGGCGCAACTGGCGGGGGTTCCCCAGGAAGTCATCCGCAATGCCCGGCTAAAACTCAGCCAGCTGGAACAGGGGGATAACGGTGGCAAGGCACTACCACTGGCCCCGGCCAGCACCGGCACCCTGCAGGCAGACATGTTCGCCAGCCTGCAACCCTCTGCAGAAGAAGACACCCTGCTGGCCCTGGTACTGGATGAGATGACCCCACGCCAGGCCCTGGAACAGCTTTACCAGTTGCAGGAGACATTGCGCCGACGGTTAAACAGTTAAACCGATAAGCGCTATTGCTTTAAATCGTTTTGCCCCGTAAGTAAGGGGGATTACACTGGCATGATACGCTGATGGGTGACCGGCCATCGGCACCGGTGCTTGCACCCCCATGGGGGCACCCTTACAATGTTGCGCCATCTCCTTTAGTCCCGGCCATTATCAGGAACCGATCATGACCTTTGTCGTTACCGAAAACTGCATCAAGTGCAAATACACAGACTGTGTAGAAGTCTGCCCAGTGGACTGTTTCTACGAAGGGCCGAACTTTCTCGTGATCGACCCTGATGAGTGCATTGACTGCGCCCTGTGTGAGCCGGAATGCCCCGCAGAGGCCATCTTCTCGGAAGACGAATTGCCCGAAGGCCAGGAAAAGTTCATCGACCTGAACGCCGAGCTGAGCGCTGAATTCGCCAATATCACCGAGAAGAAAGACCCACCAGTGGATGCAGAAGAGTGGGACGGCGTGAAGGACAAGTTCCAGTACCTGGAACGCTAACTCCCTTTTATGGCGGAAACCGCAGACAGCGTCATTATCGGTGCCGGTGCTGCTGGCCTGATGTGCGCCCTGACTGCGGCCTACGCCGGCCAGCGGGTGATTTTGCTGGAGCGCTCCGCCAAGCCGGGACGCAAGATTCTGATGTCCGGCGGCGGTCGCTGTAACTTCACCAACCTCAACAGCAGCCCCGCCAATTTTCTCTCGGATAACCCCCGCTTCTGCATTTCCGCCCTGAAACGCTACACCCCCTGGGATTTTCTCGATCTGGTGGAGCGCCACGGCATTGGCCATGAAGAAAAAGCCGCCGGGCAGCTGTTCTGCCAGGACAGCAGCAAAGCCATTCTGGACATGTTGCTTACGGAGTGTGAATGGGCCGGGGTGGATCTGCGCTGCAAAACCGAAGTGAACGCCGTGAGCCAGCAGGGCCAGGGTTTTGCCATTAACACCAGTGGCGGCACACTCCACTGCGGCAAGCTGGTGGTGGCCAGTGGTGGTCTTTCCATTCCCACCATGGGGGCTACCGGCTTCGGCTATGAACTGGCCCGGCAGTTTGGCCTTGAGGTATTACCCACCCGGGCCGGGCTGGTGCCGTTTACCCTGGATGTGCAGCTCAAAGAGCAGTTGGCACCCCTCTCCGGGGTCAGCTGCCCGGTCACGGTGAGCTGTGGTGATACGGCTTTCCGGGAACCCATGCTGATCACCCATCGGGGCCTGAGTGGCCCGGGCATGTTGCAGATTTCCAGCTACTGGCAGCCCGGCCAGGCACTGGCGATCAACCTGCTGCCGGATGAGCCCCTGCAAGACACCCTCCCCCGCCAGCGCAAACAGCAACCTGCCCGCACTCCACTGCAGTTTCTGGAACAGCATCTGCCGAAACGCTTCGCCAAGGCGTTTACGGAAATGCACCAGTGGCCCAGCCCCTTCCAGGCCTGCAGTAATCAGGATCTGGCCACCATGGCTGAAGATCTCGGGCAGTGGACTCTAAAACCCGCCGGCACCGAGGGTTACCGAACCGCAGAGGTCACCTTGGGGGGTGTCGATACCCGCCAGATTTCCTCCCAGACCATGGCTGCCCGGGACATCCCCAACCTGCACTTTATCGGTGAGGTGCTGGATGTCACCGGTCACCTGGGGGGCCACAACTTCCAGTGGGCCTGGGCCTCCGGGGTGGCTGCCGGTCAGACTGACTGACCCGGTTCAGCAATATCCTTGAAAATCTGGGCTGAGCCCCTGCCCCGGCGTTACCCTCATCGCGGCTATCGCCGCTCCCACACAAAACAGCCGAACCACACCACAGTCATGGCGTCACCTGTGGGAGCGGCTATAGCCGCGATTCTTTTCCAGACCACTGGAAAAGCCCAGTCAGCACTATGGCGGATCAGCCCCGGGCCAGGCGCCGATTCAGGGCCCAGACAGACAGGGGGGCGAAAATCAGTGTGATGATCAGGGACCAGGCCAGCACCCCCATGGCCGGCTCCGCCACCGGCCCGCCACTGAGCAGGCCCCTTGAGGCCTCCGTCAGCAGCGACACCGGGTTCAGGGCGACCACCCGCTGCAGGGCGGCGGGCATGGTCTCCAGGGGCACAAAGACGTTGCTAACAAAGGTCACCGGAAACAGGGCGGTGAAGCCGAACAGCTGCACATGCTCCGGGTCCTTGGCCAGCACCCCCACCAGCACCATGACCCAGGACATGGCCAGGGCAAACACCAGCAACAGTGCCAGCATCCACACCAGCCCCGTGGCCGGCGCCCCCATGCGAAAGCCCAGCATAAAGCCGATCACCAGCAACAACAGCGTGCACCAGGCCTGCTTGACCATATCGGCGAGTATGCGCCCGGACAGGGGCGCCCAGCGCGCGATAGGCAGCGCCCGGAAGCGGTCGAACACGCCCTTGGTGAGATCGGTGTTGAGGCCGTGGCCCACGTACACGGTCACGAACACCAGGTTCATAACGATGACGCCGGGCAGGATAAATGTCAGGTAGTCCTCCGTGGAGCCGGCAATGGCGCCGCCGAAGACATACAGGAACAGCAGCAGGAAGAGGATAGGCTGGAAGCTGAAATCCGCCAGTTCCCAGGGATTGCGCTTGAGATTGAGCAGCGAGCGCCAGGCCAGGGTCAGGGTCTGCCCCAGGCCCTCCCTCAGGGTGGCACGTCTCATACGCGGGTCTCCTCCGGGTCGTCCTCTGGTACATGGCGTCCGGTCAGGGACAGGAAGACATCATCGAGACTGGCGCCACGCAACATCAGCTCCTCCACCGTCAGTCCCCGTTCATCCAGAGCCCGTACCACCGTGGTGAGCAGCGCCGGATCCGACAGGGGTACCATCACCCGTCGGCCGTCCAGCTCCGGGGTTCGGCCCACCACCGCCTGGACGCACTCCCGCAGAGCACTCACCTGTTCCTCCGTGCTCGCCGTCACCACCAGGGTCTGAGCGCCAATCCGGGCCTTAAGCTGGGCCGGTGTACCCTCGGCAATCACCCGCCCCTGGTCCAGCACCACCAGATCGTCCGCCAGGGCGTCCGCCTCCTCCAGATACTGGGTGGTCAGCAGCACCGTAGTGCCTTCCGCCACCAGCCGACGAATCAGGTTCCACAGATCCAGCCGGGCCCGGGGGTCCAGGCCGGTGGTGGGTTCGTCCAGAAACAGAATGCCAGGGCGTCCCACCAGACTGGCGGCCAGATCCAGTCGCCGGCGCATGCCGCCGGAATAGGTGGCCACCGGGCGCTGAGCCGCATCCGACAGGCTGAACTGTGCCAGCAACTCGGTGGCACGGGCGCGGGCATCGGGGCGGGACAGCCCCAGCAGGCGAGCGATCAGCAGCAGGTTCTCCCGCCCGGTGAGCTTTTCATCCACGGAGGCGTACTGCCCGGTCAGGCCGATGCGCTGACGCACGCCGTGGGCCTCGGTCACCACATTACAGCCATCCACAAAGGCCTGGCCCTGATCCGGACCGAGCAGGGTGGCAAGGATACGAACCACCGTGGTCTTGCCCGCCCCGTTCGGCCCCACCAGCCCCCCCCCCCCCCCCCCCCCCCC
>REBR01000115.1 GCA_007692645.1 Halomonadaceae bacterium
AACTGGTGGCCCGGGGGCACTTTGGCCCAGGCTGCCAACAGCAGGTCTACCCGTTTTTGCCGTTTAAAGTGACCCACAAACAGCACATAGGGGCTGTGTTTGGCGGTGGCATCCACCCGGCTAGCGGCGAGACTGCGAATCTGTGAGAAGTTAAACCCATTGGGAATGACTTCACAGTGATTGGCCTGAATCCCCAGATTGTCAGTGCAGTCCCGGGCGACACCATGGGATACACAGATCAGATTCTGCCCCTGGTAAAGCTGGCGTAACTTGTGCCGCCAGTAAGGGCGCACCAGGGGGTTGCGGGTAAAGCGCAGCTGTTCCGCCAGTGAGTTGTTGATACAGAAGTAGGCCCCGGGAATACCGGAGAGCCTGACCACCTCACTGCTGAGGTTAAGATTGACCACCACCAGATCAATGGCTCCGGTTTGCTCCAGCTGCGCAAACACTCTGATCAGCCGCTGCGCCATCAGCTTCTTGCCTGCGCCGCCCTGGCTCAGGGAGGTCAGATGATGGCAGGTCAGCCGGGGGTCTATCTGGTATTCAATCTTGTCGGTCATGGTGATCAGTATCACCTCATGACCCCGCTCTGCCATGGTCTCAGCAATAGTGAGCACCAGCCGCTCTGCCCCGCCACCGGTTAGGGAGTCGATAACAAAAGCGATTTTTCGCAGAGTCGACGGGTGGGTGGGGGCATCACTGGGATTCATGGGGTACCGGCATCTGATTAATACTATGGCTGGAAACCTCCCGCCATAGTTCAGAGGTTTCCTTCTCGATCAAGGCCAGGGTTTCCTGGTCGAATTCGCTGTCACGGCGGCTGGTACTTTCCTGAACGCCATGCTGGTCAATGGCGAAAGAGGAATTGGCAAGAATCTGCATGCCGTTCATGGTGGGCGTCAGCATATGCGGATGATAGCTGATGCCCAGGGCTTTGCTTAGCATTTGCATACTGTGCTGAGTGTTACGCACCAGCCCATCAAAATCCAGAACGACGATGCGCTCCCCGTACTGCTTTTTATTTCTTAATACTCCCTGGGTATTGAATTGCCACCAGGGCAGCGCCGTTTCAGGGGACTGGAAGGTGGTTTTGTCATAGGCTTTGCGGCCCTGCTTATTTACGCTGGCACACCAGGACACCGGCTGCCGCACAATCTGAATCAGGCGGCCATCGGGATAATCGGCAAAAAACTCCGCCACGTTGTCATCAAAGAGCATGACCCAGGAGCTGAAATTAACCACCCCGGCTTTGGGCTCAGAATAACGCTGCTGATAGTCCATCCAGGCGCTGAAATAGCTACTTAAATAGGCATTCCACACATCTCTTCTGCCTGCTGGCGGCTGCTGCCCCAGCAGGTTGCGGAAAAGCCGTTTCTGGGCCGGTGCATTAAACAGGAACGGCAAGGGCCGGTCTTCGTTATATTTTTTAGTGAAACCATAACGATAATCCTCCGCCAGCTTGTCGCCCCGGTGACACTGCTGCCACCATTGACTAAGGGATTTTGTCAGATCCGGAGTGGGCCAGCGGCGGCGGCTGAATTTAAGTCCCCGGTGCATTACCCACAACTGGGGGTGGCCATCCAGAAGCTCTTTCAACAGGGTGCCGCCAGAGCGTGAGACCTGGGAAATCAGTATCATCGGCTGGTCAACAGTAACCCGGTGAGCCGCCAATACCTTGCTTTGACTGCGGCGGTTGAGTAACCAGGTTTTCAGTATGCGGTGTTTTCTTGCGCCCATCAGGCTCTCGCTAAGCGGTTGTAATGAAAGGCCAATGCAGGCCCCAGGAAGCCCACAAAGACCAGGCAGACAAACCAGGGATGTTCCAGCACCAGCGGGGCCGCAATCTGCCATTGATACAGACGAATACCAACACTGGTGGCGGGGATTTCATTCGGGTTTTCCAGGGTTGCCTGGGCGGCGCCGATATCCACTGCCATGGGGTGCTGTACCTGATCCGCAAACAGCCATAGTACGGTTGCCGCCATCAGCACCACAGCCAACAGAAGGCCGCCCTGCCTGAGGGTCACCGGTTGAGACCGAACCCAGCCAACAGTCACCTTCAGGGCCAGAACCAGTAAGACCGCCAGCATGCCCAGGCCCTGAATCACTTTCTGGGCGGTCGTGGCAGGCGGGGCATCGCTGGCAACAGAGCTTGCGGGCATGGTGAGCTGGCTTAGACCGATTTCAGAATATGATTATGGGAAAGGTAACTGATGATGGATTCTATACACTCATCCACTGACAGGGTACCCGTATCAATGGCAATCTCCGGCCGGTCCGGCGCCTCATAGGGGGAATCAATGCCGGTAAACTGGCGTATTTCCCCCGCCCGGGCCTTGCGGTAGAGGCCTTTCGGGTCCCGCTCTTCACACACCTCCAGAGGAGTGCTCATAAACACCTCAATAAACTCCCCCTCCGGAAACAGATTGCGTACCAGCAGGCGGTCGCTGGAAAACGGGGAAATAAAGGCACTGAGGACGATCAGTCCGGCGTCGGTGAACAGCTTGCTCACCTCACCGATACGGCGGATATTCTCCACCCGGTCTTCCTCGGAAAACCCCAGATCCCGGTTCAGGCCATGGCGTACATTGTCGCCGTCCAGCAAAAAGGTGTGATAACCCCGCTCATGCAATGCCACATCCAGGGCATTGGCAATGGTGGATTTTCCCGAGCCGCTGAGGCCGGTGAACCACAGCAGGCAGGGCTGCTGGTTTTTGCGGCTGGCGCGCTGGTGGCGGGTGAGCCGGTGGTCATGCCAGGTGAGGTTGGTCACGGGTTACTCCAGGGGGTCAATAATGATCAGTTGGGGGTCGCAGCCAGCCTGTGGGGCTTCACGTAGCTCGGCTTTGAATTCGTCGCCTTCCTGCCAGCCAGAACGGCCTGGGGCGACGATTAATTGTTCCCCGGGGAAAAATTCAAACCGGGCACTGCCATTCATCCATTCCAGCAACTGGGCAATGCCACGGGTGCTCTGCCAGTCGCAGTTCTCCCTGGGTTCCCTGGGCTCACTGGCGGTGGGCGGTGTGGGCTCGGGGCTGGGGCTGCCCGGGGATTCCAGGGCGGCGCAGCCGCTGACGGCCAAAGCCAGTAATAGGAGGAAACCGGGTTTACTCATGAGTTTGCCGTATGGGTGTGCCAGCCAGGGGTAAGCCTGGCCTGAAAAGAGAGAAGTGCGCTAATGCTCTCATAAACCATTGGGAATGCAAGCCCCGGGGCCCTATGCCGCGGGCTCACGGGCAGGCAGTGTGGCCATCAGTGTCTGGATGCCCTGGGTCCAGTGGGCCTGCAGTTGTTGCAGGTAGCGGTCATTTTCGGTGACCTGATAAATGCTTACATCACTGAGCTTGCCGGCAGGAATGGTCAGGGTATCGATGGGCATACCCACGGACAGGTTGCTCTTCATGGTGGAGTCAAAGGAGATCAGGGCGGTCTTGTAGGCCAGCTCCAGTGAGCTGTCATAGTTGAGGATACGGTCAATGATGGGTTTGCCGTATTTGGACTCGCCGATCTGGAAGTAGGGGGTCTCTTCCGTGGCCTCAATAAAGTTGCCTTCCGGGTACAGGTGAAACAGCCGTGGCTGTTCACCGGCAATTTGCCCACCGAGAATCAGGGAGCAGCCAAAGTCCACATGTTGGCCCTGTGTCGGGGTTTCCGGGGTGTCCCGGCTGACCACCTCACGCAGGGTGTTGCCTACCAGAACGGCGGCCTCATACATTGAGCTGACATTCAGCAGATGCTGGCCATTACCGTGGGTGCGCTCTTCCAGTAGGCTGATGACACTCTGGCTGGTGGCCAGGTTACCGGCACTGAGCAACACCAGCAGTCGCTCACCGGGCTGCTGGAACAGGAACATCTTGCGAAAGGTGGAGATCTGGTCGAAACCCGCGTTGGTGCGGGAATCGGAGGCAAACACCATCCCGTCCCGCAGTCGCATGGCCACGCAATAGGTCATCTGTTTGGGCTCCGCTACTGATCACTTTGGGTGATGGTGACCCGGGCCTCCGTGCTCATGGTTTCCGTGCCACCACCACTGCGCATACCCCTTACCGGGGCCGCATCGCGGTAGTCTAACCCAACGGCGAGTTTAATGTGACTGTCTGCCACGCCCATATTGTTGACCACATCAAAGGTATGCCAGTTGCGCCCCAGGTAGACCTCGGCCCAGGCATGGGTGGCAATGTGGTACTCGCTGTCGGACTGTACATAACCGCTCACATATCGGGCAGGCAGCCCCAGGTAACGGCAGCAGGCCAGAAAAATATGGGTATGGTCCTGGCAGACCCCAGCATTCTGGGCAAAGGCCTGGCTGGCGCTGTGATTGACGGTGGTAGTGCCGGGCATAAAGACAATGCGCTTGCTCAGTTCCCCCATCAGCCGGGTCAGGCTGCGCTTGTTGCGGCCAAAGTGGCGGGCAAAATCGATGATGGCCGCATCCGCTTCGGTCAGGGGAGTACTGCGCAGAAACACCTCCGGCGCCAGCGGTCCCTGGTTGGCGGTTAACGGCTTGCCCGTGAGCACCACGGTACCACTGGCCACCAGGCGCAGGGTTTCCATGTTGCGCTCCATGGTCATCATGGTGACGTTGTTGCCGAAGCCGTCGTTCACCTGCCAGTGCTCCCCGGGCACCGACAGATGCCAGTCAATCACCCGCTGCTGGGGGGTGTTGAGGGGCCGCAGGCGAATGGACTGGATCGAGCGTGTGACTGGGGTTTCGTACTGGTAGAGCGTCTCATGGCGGATTTTCAGCCTCATGCCTGGCCCTCCATATAGCTGCGTTGCATCTCATGGGCAATGCGGTCGACCCGGTGAATAAAATCCTTCAGGTACTCTTCGACGCCCCGGTCTGCAATGTAGGTGTGGTCACCGTAGCGCAGGTTGGCGTGCAGGCTGTTGGCCAGGCGCTTGGCGCTGCGCCCCCTGGGGCCGTCAATCTGTCCCAGCAGCTCGACGATCTCCTTCATGCAGGCCTGCAGTGAGCGGGGCACGTCACGGCCCAGAATCAGCAGCTCCAGAATATTCAGTGGCTGCAGATTGTGGCCATACAGGTTCTGGTAGGCCTCAAAGGCGGCCAGGGAGTGGAGCAGGGCGGTCCATTCAAAAAAGCCCCGGGCGTCTTTTTCATGTTCTGGCAGGGAGGCCTGGGTAAAGCGCACATCAATGGTGCGGGCGGTGTTGTTGGCCCGCTCGATAAAGGTACCCAGGCGCAGGAACAGAAAGGCATCGTTACGCAGCATGGTGCCGTAGGCGGCGCCCCGGAACAGGTGGGAGCGCTCCCGTGTCCAGTCAGACAGCCAGCTGGCATTGAACTCGGTTACATCACCCTGGGAGAAGTCCTGGATTTCAAGCCAGGCGCTGTTGATGCTCTCCCACACATCCGCAGACAGGTTGCCCCGCACATGGTGGGCATTTTCCCGGGCCTTGCGAATCAGGTTGTAGGTGCTGTCCGGGTAGTTCCGGTCCAGTACCATGCATTGCACCAGGTTTTTCGGGGTCAGCTCCTGGTAGCAGGCATCATACAGCTCCCGGGTGCCGGCAATCTCCAGGGGCACCGCCAGCTGGGCTTCCCGGTCTTCCGGGGTGTCGATCATGGCCATGTTCAGGCTCACGTCCAGCAGGCGGGCCTGGTTCTCCGCCCGCTCCAGGTAGCGGGCCATCCAGTACAGGCTGTCGGCAGCTTGGCTCAGCATGGTCAGCGCTCCATTATCCAGGTGTCTTTGGTGCCGCCGCCCTGGGAGGAATTCACCACCAGGGAGCCTTCTTCCAGAGCCACACGGGTCAGGCCACCGGCCACCATCTGCACCTTTTTGCCAGATAAAACAAAGGGGCGCAGGTCCAGGTGGCGTGGGGCTATGCCACTGTTAACAAAGGTAGGGCAGGTGGACAGGCTGAGGGTGGGCTGGGCGATGTAGTTGTCCGGGCGGGCCCTGATGGCCTGGCGGAAGTGGGCGATTTCCGCCTTGCTGGCCACCGGGCCGATCAGCATGCCATAGCCACCGGCTCCCTGGGTCTCTTTCACCACCAGGTCAGCCAGATTCTCCAGCACGTATTTGCAGTCATCTTCCTTGCGGCATTGCCAGGTGGGCACGTTTTTCAGCAGCGGCTCCTCCCCCAGGTAAAAGCGCACCATGTCCGGGACATAGGGGTAAATGGATTTGTCATCCGCCACGCCGGTGCCCATGGCGTTGGTCAGTACCACATTGCCGGCCCGGTAGGCGGCACACAGGCCCGGCACCCCGAGGGTGCTGTCCGGGTTGAGCATCAGGGGGTCCAGGTAATCATCGTCAATGCGCCGGTAGATCACATCCACCTGGCGGGGGCCCGCGGTGGTGCGCATAAACACCTTGCCGTCGCGCACGAACAGGTCAGCCCCTTCCACCAGTTCAATGCCCATCTGCCGGGCCAGGAAGGCATGTTCAAAATAGGCGCTGTTGAAACGCCCCGGGGTCAGTAACACCACTTCCGGATCCGGTTTCAGGGAAGCGGCCTTCAGGGTCTCTGCCAGCAGCACCGGGTAATGATCCACCGGTGCCACTGGCAGCTCAGCAAACAGTTCCGGAAACAGCCGCATCATCATTTTGCGGTTTTCCAGCATGTAGGAGACCCCGCTGGGGCAGCGCAGGTTGTCTTCCAGCACATAAAACTGGCCGTCGCTGTGGCGGATTATGTCGATGCCGGCGATGTGGGCGTAGAGGTTGCGGGGCACTTTCAGGTTCTGCATCACCGGCTGGTACTGGGCATTGGCGAACACATGTTCTGCCGGAATAATACCGGCGCGGATGATTTCGTGTTCGTGGTAAATGTCATGGACAAAGCGGTTCAGGGCATTCACCCGCTGGCGCAGGCCGGCCTGGAGCAGTTCCCAGTCGCTGGCAGAAAGAATGCGGGGGATCAGGTCGAAGGGAATCAGCCGGTCGGTGCCCTCCGTGTCCCCATACACATTGAAGGTAATGCCGGAACGGCGGAACAGGGCGTTGGCTTCCCGGTGTTTTTCAGCCATGCGCTTTTCTTCGGCGGCTTGCAGCCACTGGGCAATAAACTGGTAATGGGGTCGCACATCGCCGTTGGCGGTGAACAGCTCGTCGTATAGGTGTGGGGCCGGTGCCTTAAGCTGCATAGCTACTCCGGTTCAGCATGTTGTTGTTAGCTGCAATTGCTATATACATCCCTTCTAAGCAGATTACTGCAAGAGCTGAGCCAGAGTCTCTCTTTTGGTGCGTTAAAAGGTGAGGAAATGCCTAGGGGGGAAAATAGGCGCACCCTGGTGGTGCGCCTTGCGGGGGTAACCCAACCGCCAGCCTCTTAGTGGTGCATGGCAAGGAATTCCGTCAGGGTGCGGGTTACCGCTTCCGGGGCCGATACCGGTGCCCAGTGATTGGCCTGAATATTTACCCGGCGCAGTTGCTGGCACAGGGGCGCCATGGCGGCACAGACTTCCGGTTGCAGGAAGATATCCTCAGTCAGGGTCACCAGCTGGCAGGGGATGCGGATACTGCCGGGGGCAGGAGCTGGTGGCGGGGTGAAAATATTCTGCTGGTACAGGCGGAAACTGTTCAGGGTCAGCTGCCGCACCTCCTGCCGGCTGCGCTGTAAATGACTGCTGCCTTTGGGAACGCCTCCCAGACGCAGTGCTGTCTGCCACAGGGAGCGGCCGCCAATGGACAGCACCGCACGCCCGGCACCCGGGATATTCATGGCCAGCATGTACCAGGAGTGGGCCAGTTGGGCCAGGGCGGCCTGGCGGGTGGCCCGGTCACCCAGGCGGATGCCGTCCAGCACCCAGCCGATGGCCCGGCCCATATGGGGGCCGGAAAAGCTGGTCCAGCTCAGCACCCGGCGGCCATAGGTGGCATCTGCCACAAAGCTCCAGCCGATAATGGAGCCCCAGTCGTGGCCGGCCATATGTACCTGCCCCTGGGCACCCCGGGTGGCGGTAATCACCTGGTCAATATCCCGCATCAGTGCGGGCATACGGTAACCGTCTTTGCCCACAGGGGGGGTACTGTTACCGGTGCCACGCATATCAAAGCTGATCACATGGTAGTTGGCGGAGAGCCCGGCGATTTGTGCCTGCCAGACGTCGTGGCAATCGGGAAAGCCATGGAGTAACAGGATGCCAGGGTGTGAGGGGTCGCCTGCTTCAACAATATGCAAAGTGGTTTCGGGCAGGGTAAGTTGTTGTTGGCGGATCATAGGGGGTCCCGGTCTGCGGTTTTTTGTCGTTCGGATGTCCTAGGGCTGGCTGACTATGCCGCAGCCGGCACCCTTGGCCCATGTCATGTGGGGCCAGGCGTTGCCCGTGAATCCCGGAGCGAGCCGGTATAACAGGTATTATCACGGTCTTAAGGTTTACGGTAAGCTGGTCAATCACTCAGGCGGGACAGTTTTATGAGCTTCGTTAGCCAATTATATGAACGGGTGATCTTTTCTCCCCTGCTGCGGATTGCCGATAAGGCTCTGTTTCAGGTGCGTGGTGAGTTACTGCAACAGGCCCGGGGGCGGGTGCTGGAACTGGGCATTGGTTCCGGTCTTAGCTTGCCCTATTACACTGAGTCAGTGCAGGAGTTGGTGGGGCTGGAGCCCTCTGATGGGCTGCTGGATCAATGCCGGCAGCGGTTAAAACTGTGCCAGCAGAAATCTGCCAGCCAGCCGGTACCCACAACGACTCTGGTGAAAGGGGTTGCGGAATCCCTGCCCTGGCCGGATGACCATTTTGATACCGTGGTGGCCTTTCTGGTGTTCTGTACCATTGGTGATCCGCAACAGGCGGTGTCAGAAGTGCGCCGGGTGCTCAAGCCCGGGGGGCAGCTGCTGTTTTTCGAACATGTGGCGGCACCGGAGGCTTCACTGGCCCGTTGGCAGCAGCGCTGCAATCCCCTGTGGACCCGCATGGCCTGTGGCTGTGAATTGACCCGCCATACCCGGGACGTATTTCAGGGGGCAGGGTTTGATCTGTCCGCTGTGCCGGTGGTACGACACCCGGCAATTCCCCTGCCACTGATAGCGCCGACCATCAGTGGAGCCGTCACCTATGCCCGCTAGTCTTGCCACCTTGGCACCCTGGCTGCAGCGGGTAGCGCCGTTGTTGTATCGCCAGTGCAGCTTTTCCCCGGGCAATGATGAGTTGAATCGGTGGCTGGCTGAGCATCCCCGGCTGCTGGTGGTTCTCAACCATGGGCCGGCGTTAGGGCCCCTGCCGGCGCTCACCGGTCTGGGTCTGTCATTTCTTGCTGCCGGTGGTCAGGAGCGGGTTCCTTTTGGGCTGATCTGGCGCGGGTTTTATCGCCTGGCCCTGGTCGGTCCTCTGACCAACCGGCTGGCGGAGTCCCCCCACGAGCTAAGGGTCAAGGATGCTGTGGAGCGCTTGCGGGCTGGGCCCTGGAGTGACTGCTGCATTTTGCCGGAGGGGGATCTGGCCAATCTGGGTAACGGGGTTGATGTGCAGCCGTTTCGCAGCAGCCGCTTTGTGGAAATTGCCGTGGCCAGCGAGGTGCCGATACTGCTGGTGGCTCACCAGGGCACGGAAAAGCTGGCCCGGTCACTGACAGTACCGGACCCCCTGCTTAAGTTGCGCCGCTGGTTGCCAGAGCACCTGCGCCAGCCCCTGGCCCGCAATCGCCAGGTTAGCCTGCCCTGGCTGCTGAATGGCCGGGTAGACCATCTGCGTATTCGCTGTGAGCTGTTCACTCCGTCAATAACCGCGGATGAATTGGCGGGTCCCGGGGGTCCCAGGGCTGTGAGCCGGGAGGCCCAGCAGGTGCGCAGTCGGTTGCAGCGGCTGGTGAATCAGTTGGTGCTGGAGGCAGACCTAACGGCAAACTAGTCCCCCGGAGGCTGCTCATGGTTACGCCGGTAATGGGCCGGGGACTCCCCGGTCCAGCGTTTGAAGGCCCGGCTAAAGGCGCTGAGTTCCGAAAAGCCCAGTAGAAACGCAATCTCACTGAGGGCATAACGCCCCTCTGCCACCAGGCGCAGGCCCCGCTGTTGGCGCACTGATTCCGCCAGATGCTGGAAACCTTCCCCTTCCTTTTTCAGTTTCCGGTACAGGGTCTGGCGGCTCATATTCAGGGCCGCCGCCACCCGGTCCGCATCCGGGGTGCGGGGCAGTTGCCGGGCAATGGCCCGGCGCACCCGCTGGGCGGTGGATTGCTGGGGCCGCAACTGGCGCACCAGCCGGTTCACATGGCCTAGCAGGGCGGAGTGCACGTGGGGGTTGCGGCGAGGCAGGGGCCCATCCAGGTAACGGGCCGGAAACGCTACGCTCACCTCACCGGCGGCAAACACCATGGGACAGCGGAAGATACGGTGGTAATGGGCCACATGGAGCGGACTCTCATGGGCCAGGGTCAGCTGAGTGATGGCCAGGTCCGGGTGAATAAAGTGCCTGGCCCGGGTCAGGGCCGCCGACAGGGTACGTTCCATATCCGCAATGCAGTAGTGGGTTGGGTCCGGCACCTGCCACACCAGGCGCACCTGATCCCCCTCATGCACCCGGATCAGCTGCACCGCTTCGTTCACCAGCCCCTGCAGGCGCACATATTCATCCATGGCATGGGCGACGGTGTCGCTGTTGAAGAAGATATGGCTCATCAGGCCCATGCGGTCCGGGTCTACCACCTCCCCGAGGCGTAATCCCAGAGCGGCATCCCCGGTGGTTTCCAGGGCTTCCTGCCACAGGGCGTGGTAGCGGGTAACCGGTACCCGGCAGTCCGGGTCCTGCAGGGTTGTCAGTGGCATGCCCAGCAACTGCTCAAGCCTGTTCTGGTCACAATAGCCCCGTGACTGCAGGTGGTCGCTCAGCAGCAGGGTGCCGGAAGCGTTAACGGTGGGGCCACTGGTCTGGCTCTGGCTCATGTTGTTACACGCAGTCAAAGGAATGAATTTTCCGGTCAAGCAGGGCTTGGAGGGTTAGGTTAGCATTTACCTACTGAATTTGGTTCAGCCACACACTTTAGCAAGACCCGGAGAAAAACCATGGAACTGGATACCCAACTCGAACTGCAACAACAAGCATCACTGGAGATCGGCGTTCCCCATAGCGACCAGGAGCGGGAAAACCTGAACGCATTGGCTGAATACCTGGGCGCCATTTATTTCGCTAACTGATAGCGACTGGAAACGACCCTGAACGGGCCCGCATTGTCGGGCCCGTTTGCGTTAACGCATCAGCTACCCTGGGGTTGCTGGCGGAACTGGGCGAGCAGGGCTTCACCGGATTCCTTGCGCTCTGCCAGGCGGGCCATGCGGTCAAGTACCCCTTCCATGCGCCCCAGCCTTGCTCTTGTTTGCATGGCGCGCATATGCCGGTTGGCCTGGTAATCGAACTGTAGCCCATAGCGGTAACCCGGTGTTCTCTGGCCAGTACCGTTTTGTTGGTTGATGACAGCGGCCACCAGGGCATTTTGCACGATTTCCCCATGGTCCAGGCGCAGCACCAGCTTGAGGCGAAGCTGTTGGCCCACTGTCAACGGCCTGCGGGTAATCAGGCAGACGCCGCTGCGGGTAAAGTCATAGGCTTGTGCTTTCCGCCACCCTTTAAGCCAGCCACGACCGGTATGAAACCGCACATGCAGTTCGGCGGCAGGAAAGCGCCGCAGGCGGCGACGATCATCTTGGGGGGCGCTGGGAGACATTAAAACTTCCTGTAAACCGGGATAGTCTTTGTGAGAATAGTCCAGACATGCACTGGTTCGCCACCTGCATTGTCTGCTAGTTTCACAGGCTACTTTGGCCACTGGAGTTTCCAACCGTATGACCGTTACGCTGCATGGCACTAGCGCCGGTGATGGCCCCCCCCTGATTTTGTTGCACGGGCTGTTTGGTGCCGGGGATAACCTGGGAGGAATCCGCCGCCGTTTACAGCACCGTTTTCAGGTGCACAGTCTGGATCTGCGCAACCATGGCAGCTCTCCCCATGGGGACTCCATGAGCTACCCAGAAATGGCTGCTGATGTTGTTGCCTGGATGGACAGCAAAGACATCGGCAGCGCCTGCCTTTTGGGTCATTCCATGGGGGGGAAGGTGGCGATGGAACTGGCCCTGGCTAACCCCGGGCGAGTGCAGCGGTTGATTGTGGCGGATATCGCCCCGGTGCGATATGAGCCCCACCACGAGGGCATTCTTGAGAGCATGCAGGCCCTTGATGTCCAGAGCCTGAGCTCCCGCCGTGAAGCGGATCAACTGCTGGCCAAAGACATTGAAGAATCCCGGGTACGGCAGTTCCTGCTCACCAACTTAACCCGGGCAGAGCAGGGGTTTCGCTGGCGGCTGAATCTGCCGGCTCTGGCGCAATGTTATGACCAGGTCATGGCAGCGCCCCAGGCAACCGGCCCCTATGATGGGCCGGCACTGTTTATCAAGGGGGGGAACTCCGACTATATCCAGAAGGCACACCAGCCCGCTACCGCCAAACTGTTTCCCCGGGCAACGCTACGCATGGTGCCGGAAACCGGCCATTGGCTGCATGGGGAAAAACCGGAACTGTTTGCGGGTTTGTGCGAACGATTCCTCACTGCAGAGAGTGAAGACTCCGGTCAGCATTGAGCCTGCCTGTTAAGGTCTGCATTTGTGGCCATAGAGCCACTCACCCATAATGGGCCGCAATAATAACCAGATAACGAGGTAGACATGGCAAAGCGCATTACAGGGGTTCTGACCGGGGTTGTATTGGCACTGGTGATCTGGCTGTTATGGCCCTCACCGGTGGATTCCGTGGCCTGGCAGCCTCCGGAGCCCCCCGCCATGGAGGGCCCCCTGGCGGCCAATGACGTTCTGAAACAGGCGCAACTGCTGGGCCTGGGCCGCATTAAGGGGCCGGAAGATACCGCTGTGGATAGTGAGGGCCGGGTCTATGGGGGCACCGATGATGGTTGGATCATCCGCATAGACAGGGAAGACGACGTGGAATACTGGGTCGAAACCGGGGGGCGCCCTCTGGGTATGGAATTTGATGCCAATGGCAACCTGATTGTGGCAGATGCCTGGAAAGGCCTGATTGCCATCAACCCCGCCGGTGAAATCGAGGTGCTGAGTACGGAGTCCGAAGGCTTGCCATTTGCCTTTGCTGATGACCTGGACATTGCCAGTGATGGCCGCATCTATTTCTCTGATGCCAGCTCCCGCTTCCATCAGCCGGAGTACCAGCTGGACATGCTGGAAACCCGCCCCCATGGCCGGCTGTTGCGTTATGACCCCGCCACCGGTGACACCGAAACCTTGCTCAGTGACCTGTACTTTGCCAATGGTGTAGCCCTGTCCGCGGATGAGGATTTTGTACTGGTGAACGAAACCTGGCGCTACCGCATCCAGCGCTACTGGATCACTGGCGAACGGGCCGGCGAGTCAGAGATCTTTGCGGATAACATGCCCGGCTTCCCGGATAATCTCGCCCGGGACGACCAGGGGGTTTTCTGGGTAGCCCAGCCCAGCAAACGCAACGCCCTGATGGACCGTATGCACCCCAAGCCCTGGCAGAAAAATCTGGTGGCCAAGCTGCCTCAGTTCCTACAGCCTGGCCCAGAACCCTATGGGCTGGTGCTGGCCTACAACAGCGAAGGCGAGCTGCTGGGCAGTCTGCACGACACCACCGGTGAGCATCTGGATATGATCACCTCGGTCAAGCCCCATAACGGCTACTTATACTTTGGGTCCCTTTATAACAACCGCATCGGCCGCCTGCCTCTCGAGCAGGCCCGGGCCGCACTGAGCAAATAGGAGACACGTTTATGACAACACCTTCTGCCAGGGACTGGCAATGGCAGCTGCCTGATCCTTTCACCGCCAATATTACCGTGACCCCAGCGGACACCGACCGTCTTGGCCATGCCAACAATGTGGTTTACGTGCAGTGGATGGAGGACATCAGCTGGGCCCATATCGAATCCCTGGGCATGACCTGGGAATTGCATCAGGCCCACGGCAAGGCCATGGCCATCGTGCGCACAGAGATCGACTATCTGGCCCCTGCCCATGCCGGGGATCAGCTTGTGCTTGCGACCTGGCTCACGGATTTCGACGGCAGGCTCCGTTCATCACGGCAGTTTCAACTGGTGCGGCCTGCAGATGGGCGTACACTGATAACTGCCCAGTGCCGTCATGTGTGTATCGATATTCATAACCAGAAGCCTGTCCGGGTGCCGCCGTCCGTTTGCGAATTAATCAGGGCAGGTCTGGTGAAAAAGACGTAAGGCACTGGCGTTTATTTCTTGTCTATGGGGAAGCGGATCATGCGTAAAGTGATACTGAAGGCCTTCGGGGATGCCGATGAACTGACCGTGACCACCGTTGCGGACCCGGAGCCTGGCCCTGGGGAGGTACGGCTGGTGGTGCACAGTGCCGGGATCAACCCCATTGACTGGAAAACCCGGGAAGGCCTGGGCTTTGTTGCCCAACTGATTAAAGACCGGCTGCCCTGGACCCCGGGCTTTGATGCCGCAGGCATCGTCGAGGCGGTGGGCCCCGGCGTCAGCAGCTGGGCCCCCGGGGATGGGGTGGTTGGTATGATCGGCTTCCCCGCTGAGGCCGGGGCTTACGCAGAGAAAGTCCTGGCCCGGGCGGATGCCCTGTGTCGGGCGCCGGAGGGATTATCCCTTAAGGAGCTGGGGGGGGTGCCCCTGGCGGCGCTGACTGCCTGGCAGGGACTTTTTAACCACCTGGGTCTGCACCCGGATCAGAAAGTGTTGATTCAGGCCGGAGCCGGTGGCGTCGGTCATTTTGCGGTGCAATTTGCCAAGCTCCACGGCGCCCATGTGATCGCCACGGCTTCCGGTGAAAATGAGGACTTTCTCAAGGAGCTGGGGGCTGACGAGGTGATCGATTACCAGCGTGAAGATGTTCACGACGCCTGCTACGGCCTGGATGCCATTCTCGACCTGGTAGGGGGGGATGCCGGTGTTGCTGCCCTGAACTGCCTCGGGGAGCATGGTCGCATGGCCACTGTACCCACAGTGACCGCCAGCCGGATTGAACAGGCAGCCAAAGCCATGGGCCGCCAGGCTACCGGCTATGTGGTGAATCCGGACGTCGACCAGTTGGATGAAATCCTCGCCCTGATGGCCAGGGGCGAAGTGCACTGTCATATTGCCGCCGCCTACCCCCTGAAAGATGCCCCTGCTGCCCAGCGGCGCCAGGCTGAGGGGCATGTGCGGGGCAAACTGATCCTGCAGCCCTGAGGGGCCACCGCTCCCCCGGGGTTTAGTCCGTCACCGTAAAGCGTAGCTGGCCCACCTGCTGACCTGCCTCCGTCTTGACCCGCACCTGCCATTGCCCCCGGGGGTCAGCGGGAAAGGACTCTTTGCGGGTCCAGGCCCGGTAGCCGTCTTCCCGGCCACCGTGAATATCCAGGGGGATCTGATCAACGATTTGCCCCTGATGCCGCCACTGGTGGTAAATCCGTTCGTTCAGCCCCAGGGGTGCCCGTATGGCGGTGTAGGCGAAAATGCCCTGCTCCGTGAGCTGTGCCACGTTAAACTGCTGGCGGCCTTCCCCGGCGGATTTCTGCTGCCGGTCCACGGTGTGGGTGATGCTACCTTCAGTTAACCACAGGGTGGCCGGCGCCACAGCTGCCCGGCCGAGCCAGGCCGCAGAACCCAGCACCACCACCATGGCCATCAGACTGGCAGCCCCTTTAACCCCCCCCACAGGGATTGCCCGCAACAGGCTTGGCAGGGCAAACAGCACCGACACAACGGTGGCAATGGCATAGCTATCCGGGGTGCTCAGGTGAAAGATGATGGGCAGGGCCGTCAGCAGCAGCACAAATAGCGCCAGGGCATGGTAGGCCAGAAACAGCCAGCGCCGGCGGGCCAGCCAGCCGTAATAGATCGGGTCAATAATGGAGATCAGAGCGGCCAGGATCAGCAGGGCGGTAAAAATTACCTGGCTGCTGGCCCAGGTAGTGGTGATCAGAAAAAAGGGCAGCACAAAGAAATAGCTTTCCTGGTGTACCAGCTGGGTGGTGAAACGCACCAGAGACGGCGGCATATCCAACCTGAACAGCCACTTCATCAATTTTCGCACCGGGGTTTCCAGCACCAGCAGAAGCCAACTGGCCAGCATGAACAGGGCAATCAGCCCGGCCATATCATCCTGGCGCTCCACCAGGGCAAAGCTGGCAATGCCACCGATAAAGCCAATCAGTGCGAACAGGTAAGGGTGGCGGCGCAGATGTACCCCAAGGCGCAGTAAGCGCTGCTTTAAAATGGCCATAGGCTACTCCAGAGCCCCCGAGCCAAATAGGGTGACGGTGCCATGCACGGCATTGTCCTGAATCCAGTACTGCTCCAGCATCACAGCCTGCTTAATAGCGCTGCCGCTGATCGCCAGATCACTGCGCACGGACAAGTCCCCCTGAGAGGCGCGAAAGGCACGCACTCTCTGGTAATCCAGCTCTTCTCTCAGCAGCACCCCGGCCCGGTGGTTGGCAATACGCCGGGCACGTTGTTGGGCGCGCTCCAGTGATTCACCGTTGCTCACCGTAACGCTGGCCCGCCCATGGACCTTGCCATAGACCCGCTCCTGCTCCTCTCCGCTGAGCTGCCCCAGGCGCTGCCCCTGCAGCGCCTGTTGCGCCCGTAACCGGGCCTGGGCCAGCTGCTGGCGCTGCTGCTCACTGGTCTGTGAGTGCAGATGGTCTGGCAGGCGCAGGTGGGCATAGGCCATAAAGCCGTCATTACCGGGCTCAACCGCCACCCGTGCAGGGGGGGTCTCGGTCAGGGACTCTTTTTCCAGAGCATCCAGGTCGGTTTCCAGGAAGTTCGCCAGCTGTTTCAGGGCGTTCTCTGTGGCCCGCTCTCTGGCCTGGTCCTCGGTCTCGGCCTCGGCATTGCCCGCCAGCCACAGAATAAGCCCACCCTCATCCGGCGGGCTGCTGCTCAGATGGCTGGCCGGGTGTCCCTGGCGCTGGGGGTGATGGTTGGCGGCTTCCCGTTCGCTGGAGGGCCCCAGGGTGCCGCAGGCTGTCAGCAATAGCGCCATTGTTATCAGGCAGAGGGTGAGGCGATGCATCAGGCAGACCCCCTGGTAAGGCGCTCCAGAACCCGTGCCGCCGCCACAAAGCCAAAACTGCCGGTAACAAAGCTGGCAGCCCCGAAGCCACTGGCACAGTCCAGCCGGCTGGGGCCGTCGCCGGGTTTGGCATGGCTGACGCCACCGTTGGGGGCAGGGTAGGTGAGCTGTTCTGTGGAGTACACCGCGGGTATGGAAAAGCGCCGTTTCGGGTTGCGGGAGAAACCGTATTCCCGCCGCAACAGGTTGCGCACCTTGGCCAGCAGCGGGTCCTGGGTAGTACGGGCCAGATCAGCCACCTGAATCAGGGTCGGATCCGTCTGGCCACCGGCGCCACCGGCACAGATCACCCAGAGCTTGCTACGGTGGCAATGGGCCAGCAGGGCCGCTTTATGCTTGACGCTGTCTATGGCATCAATCACCGCATCAAATTCCCCAGTCAGCAGGGTCGCCACATTGCTGGCGGTGACAAACTGCATCACCGGGGTGACCCGGCAGGCGGGGTTAATGGCCCGGATACGCTCCGCCATCACCTCCACCTTGGGCCGGCCGTACTCACCCGCAAGGGCATGGACCTGGCGGTTGGTGTTGCTGATACACACCTCATCCAGGTCAAACAGGGTCAGGGCACCCACCCCGGAACGGGCCAGGGCTTCCGCCGCCCAGGTGCCAACGCCACCAATGCCCACTATGGCCACATGGCGCTGCTGCAGCCCCCGGGCTGCCTGGCGTCCGTAAAGCCGTTCCATGCCACTAAAGCGATGGGCAAATTCGTCAGACTCCATGGAAGTGTCCTGGGTAAATAAAAAGAAGCGGATTGTAGCAGATTAGGGCAGATGGCTGCTTTCCCCATCAGTCCCCGTTGCCGGATGTGCCGTTGATGATTGCAGGGGCATGGGCTTCTGTTTATAATCCGGACGGACGCGTCAGTCCGTTTTTCGAGCGCCGCCCCTTGCACCCTTCAGAGAGCCAATTCATGGACTCGCCCCAGGTCCACCGTTCGAGTAAATCCGAACAGCGCCAGGAAGATATTCTTGTTGCTGCCGCTTTGGTATTTTCCGCCAAGGGATACCGCTGCAGTGATGTGGATGAGATTGCGGAGAAGGCTGGGGTCGGTAAAGGCACGGTCTATCGCCATTTTGTGAACAAGGAAACGCTGTTTCTGGCCACCGTGGAAAAAGCCATGGCAGACCTGAGCGCTTTCGTGAATGACTCACTGGATAAAGTGACTTGCCCCCTGACACAATTTCGCCTGGCCATGGCCCGCTACCTGCAGTACTTCGACCGGCATCCCGGCACCGTCGAGCTGTTTATCCAGGAGCGGGCGGAATTCCGCCGCCACTCTAAACCCCTGTATTTCGTCTATCAGGCATCCCACCGGGAAAAATGGCTGGAACTCTATCGGCGCCTGGCTGATGCCGGCCAACTCCGTGTTCAGGAGCCGGAGCAGGCCCTGGACCTGATCGGTGACCTGCTGTTCGGCGCGGTGTTTTCCCATCGCCTGGCGGGCAGCAGCGCCTCATTGGCGGCCCGTTCAGAGAGCATGATGGACATGATTTTTTACGGCATTTTAACCCCACATCAATGACAGCAGGCGGGCACTGTCCGCCATTGGCCACTTCATAGGAGCAGTAGTCATGATCAGGCAACACATCCACCAGAGCAGCAACCAGCGGGTTCTGTCACGGCCTTCAACCTACTGGAGTCTGCTGCTGTTTGCAGCCTTGTTAACAGGCTGTGGTAGCGGTGATGATGCCGGCCAGCAGGGCGGTGATATGCCCCCGCCCCCGGTGACCGTGGCGACCATGGAGCGCACCAGTGTAGACGTCAATGAAGACTATGCCGGTCGCATTCGCGGTGCCCGGGAAGTGGAGGTGCGGGTACGGGTAGAAGGGGTGCTCAATGAACGGCTTTATCAGGAAGGCCAGCTGGTGGAAAAAGGCGATTCTCTGTTTCAGATTGCCCCTGAACCCTTTGACGTATCTGTGCGGGCCGCAGAGGCACAAAAGCAGACTGCCCAGGCGGACCTGAATCAGTCCCAGCGAGAGTGGGACCGGGTATCCCGTCTGTATGACCAGAATGCAGTGAGTGAGCGGGAGCGGGATACCGCGCTTTCCGCGTTGGAGCTGTCCCAGGCTGCCATGGCTGTGGCTGAAGCGGAAGTCAGCCGCACCCGTCTGCTGCTCAGTTATACCAATGTGATCGCGCCGGTCTCCGGGGTGACGTCACTGGAGACGCTCTCGGAAGGCAGCCTGCTGGATGCGGGCACCATGGTGACCCAGATCACTCAGCTCGATCCGGTGCATGTGCGTTTTGCCCTGCCGGAACAGGATGCCACCGTGCAGCGCCAGGCCCGCCTTGCCCGGGAAGGCAATGAAGACAACGACCCGGTGCGCAAAGGCACGCTGATCCTGCCAGGCGGCGAAGCCTATGAACACAGCGGCGAGATCGACTTCACCGCCAGCACCATTGATGCCATGACCGGCACCGTCACCGCCAGGGCGGTATTTGCCAACCCGGACCAGCAATTGGTGCCAGGCCAATTTGTCCGTGTGCGGGTCACCCTGGAAACCCTGGATGACGTGATTCTGGTGGCGGAAGAGGCCATCAGCGATGGTCCTGACGGGCTGCAGGTGTATGTGCTGGACGAAGACAACCGCGCCAACAGCCGGGGGGTAAAAACCGGCCGGGTGATTGATGGCAAGCGGGTCATTCTGGAAGGACTGGAAAGGGGTGACCGGGTAGTGGTGAACGGCACTGCGGGTATTCAGCAGGATGGTATGGAAGTGGAAGCCTTCGACAGTGAAGAAGCGCTTGAAGAGGCCCGGGAAGAGCAGGAAGCCGAGGCCGAAGCCATGGACCCTGACGAAGACGCCGGGGAGGAAGGCTGATGTTACGCTTTTTTATCGACCGGCCGATCTTTGCGTCGGTCATCTCCATTATTATTATGCTGGCTGGTGGTGCTGCCGTAACCACCCTGCCGGTTGAGCAGTACCCTGATGTGGTGCCCCCAGAGGTGGTGGTAGAAGCCCGTTTCCCCGGGGCCAGTGCCGAAGTCTTATCCAACAGTGTCGCCGCGCCCCTGGAGCAGGAAATCAACGGCGTGGACGACATGATCTACATGGACTCCAGCAGCACCGATGCCGGTTCCGTGCAGATCACCGTGTCCTTTGCCATGGGCACCGACCCGGATCAGGCCACCATTAACGTTAACAACCGGGTGCAAAGTGCCCTGGCCCGGTTGCCCCAGCAGGTGCGGGATCAGGGGGTGAACGTGGAAGCCCGCTCCACCTCGATTCTGCAGGTGGTGGCCCTGTCGTCCAATAACGGCGATATGGATGTGGTGGAAATCAGCAACTACGCCCTGCTGAATGTGATTGATGAGCTGGTGCGCATCCCCGGGGTCGGTGATGCCTCCCTGTTCGGTGCCCAGGATTACTCCATGCGTATCTGGCTGCAGCCAGACAGGATGGCCGCCTACGATATTTCCTCCATGGACGTTGCCAACGCCTTACGGGAACAGAATGCCCAGTTTGCGGCAGGCAGTCTGGGGGCCCAGCCAGCTCCCGAAGACCAGGCATTCACCTTCAGTATTGCCACTCCCGGTCAGTTGGCGAGCCCGGAAGAGTTTGAGCAGGTGTTGTTACGCACCACCAGCGACGGCGCCAGTCTGCGGCTGAAAGATGTGGCCCGGGTGGAGCTTGGCGCCCAGAGTTATGACTTTACCGCCACCTATAACGGTGACGATACAGTCCCGGTAGGGGTGTATCTGCAACCGGGGGCCAATGCCCTGGAAACGGCGCAGCAGGTCCGTGAAGCCATGGATAATCTGTCTGAACGGTTCCCCGAAGGGCTGGATTACGCCATTCCCTACGACACCACCGACTTTATCGAAATCTCTATCCGCGAAGTACTGATCACCCTGGTCATGGCCCTGGTACTGGTCACCCTGGTGACCTTTATCTTCCTGCAGCACCTGCGGGCCACCCTGATTCCCCTGGTGGCCATTCCGGTAGCCCTGATCGGTACCTTTGCGGGCATGCAACTGTTTGGTTTTTCCATCAACCTGCTAACCCTGTTCGGCTTGATTCTGGCCATCGGTGTGGTGGTGGATAACGCCATCATTGTCATGGAAAACGCCGAAAGGCTGATGCAGGAACAGGGCATGAAAGCCCATGAAGCCTCGGTGAAAACCATGGAGCAGGTGTCCGGGGCGGTGGTGTCATCCACCCTGGTGCTGGTGGCGGTATTTGCCCCGGTGGCTTTCTTCGGCGGCCTGACCGGTGAGTTGTACCGCCAGTTTGCCGTCACCATCGCCGTGTCGGTGGTGCTCTCCGGGGTGGTGGCACTGACCCTGACCCCGGCCATGTGTGCCCGTCTGCTGGACAGCCAGCCGAAGGAGTTGGCCAAGCCCTTTCAATGGTTCAACAGCGCCTTCGCCTCCATCACCAATGGCTTTGTGCGGGGCGTGGACTGGCTGCTTCGCCATGCAGTGGTGGGGGTGATACTGTTTTTCGGCATTATCGGCGCCTCCATGTGGATGCTCAGTTCCATGGCCGATGGCCTGGTACCACAGGAAGACCAGGGCTTTATCATTATGGCCCCCATGTTGCCGGCGGGGGCATCCCTGAGCCGTACCGAGGCCGTAAGAAATCAGCTTAATGAGCAGCTGTTGGCCATTGACGAGATTGATGGCGTGGTCAGCTTTGCCGGTTTCGACCTGCTGGCAGGGGCCATCCGTTCCAATGCCGGTGTTGCCTTCGTCACACTTGATGACTGGGGCAACCGGGCCGGGCCAGGGCAGGATGCCCAGAGTATTGCCGGCCAGATAATGGGTCTGGGCATGCAGATCCAGGAGGCCAATGTGATGGCTTTCTCGCCACCACCGATTCAGGGTCTGTCTTTGACCGGCGGGGTTGAAGCCTACCTGCAATCCCAGGGGGACATGACGGTGGATGAATTGCACGCCACTGCGCAGCAGTTTGTGGCCGCCGCCAATGCCCGCCCTGAACTGACCAATGCCCGAACCACCCTGGATGTGAGCATTCCCCGTTTCCGCGCCGATGTGGACCGGGAAAAGGCCCGGGCATTGGGGGTGCCGGTGGATGAAGTGTTCAGCGCCATGCAGAGCACTTTCGGTTCCCTGTATGTGAATGACTTCACCCTGCTGGGCAGAAACTGGCAGGTGAACATGCAGTCGGAAGGGGAGTTCCGTAGCCAGCCTGAGGACCTGAACCGGGTCTTTGTGCGGGCGGATAACGGCACCATGCTGCCAGTCAGCTCCATGGTCACCCTGACCCGCGAGCAGGGGCCGGACATTATCAACCGCTTCAATGTGTACCCGGCCGCCAATATCACTGCAGACCCGGCGCCGGGCTATACCAGCGGTGATGCCCTGGCCGCCATGAAGGTGCTGGCGGCAGAGAATCTGGGCAACGACACCCCCCTTGGTTGGGTGGGTGAAGCCTTCCAACTGGAGGAGGCCGCTGATGCGGGTGGTCTGGCATTTGGCTTGGGTCTGCTAATGGTATTCCTGATTCTGGCGGCCCAGTATGAGCGTTTGACCCTGCCTCTGGCAGTGGCTACCGCCATTCCTTTCGGTGTCTTTGGTGCTGCCATGGCGTCTATGCTGCGGGGCTTCCCCAACGATATTTATTTCCAGGTGGGGCTGTTGGTACTGATTGGTCTGGCGGCGAAAAACGCCATTCTGATCGTGGAATTCGCCGCCCAGAACCGCCGCAATGGCATGACCTCTACCGAGGCCGCCAGCGCCGCCGCCCGGCAGCGTTTCCGGGCCATCATGATGACCGCCATGACGTTCATTGTGGGCACCTTGCCACTGATGTTCGCCACCGGCGCCGGCGCCGCCAGCCGGCAGGAAATCGGTACCGTAGTGGTGGGTGGCATGATCGCTGCCAGTACCCTGGCGCTGTTTTTTGTGCCGCTGTTTTACAAGCTGTTTGAAGATCTGACCACCTGGCAGCAGTCCCGGGGCCAGGCAAAGGGCAACCCGGACAATAATGAGGTGGCTTCATGAACCAGCGTCTGTTGATTATGACCGCCGCTTTGTGGCTGGCCGGGTGCGCGGTGGGGCCGGATTACCAGCAACCGGACCTGGTGCTGCCGGAAGAGTGGCCGGAGCGGGTGCAGTTATCTGACGAAGACCGGGAAGACTGGTCCGGCTGGTGGCAGCGTTTCAATGACCCGCACCTGGACCGGCTGGTGCAGCGGGCCCTGGCGGATAATCTGGATATTCGCCTGCAATTGCAGCGCTTGCAGGAATCCCGCGCCCGCCTCGGGCTGGCGGATGCCGAGCGCATGCCTACCCTTAGCGCCCAGGCAGAAGCAGCCCGGGAGCGTGAGCCCCTGGCCGCCTCCCCGGTGGAAGGCTTTGGCGGCGGGGTGGACAACCGCTTCTCTGTGATGGGCATGCTCAGCTATGAAGTGGACCTGTGGGGCCGTGCCGCCAGCGACAGCCGGGCAGCACGGGCGGCCCTGGATGAGTCCCTGTTCAGCCATGATGCGGTGCGGCTGAACATCATCACCGAGGTGGTCTCCACCTATATGGATCTGCGGGGGGCACAGCAATCCCTGAACATTACCGAGCGCACCCTGGCGTCCCGTGAAGAAAGCGTGGGCATCGAAGAGATTCGCTATGAAGAAGGGGAAACCGATGAGCTGATCTTCCGCCAGGCCCAGTCTGAACTGCTCACCACCCGGGCGCTGTTGCCCCAGCAGCGCCAGCGGGTGGCGCAGCTGGAAAGCGCCCTGGCGATCCTGGCGGGCATGTCCCCCCGGGAGCTGATGAGTGACCTGGATTTTGGCACCATGGCGTTAACTGACATCCAGTTGCCGGATTCCGTGCCGGCGGTACTGCCCTCGGAGCTGTTGCAGCGGCGCCCGGATATCCGCTCTGCGGAAGCCGGTATTATGCTGGCCACCGCCAACATCGGCAGTGCCCAGGCGGCCCGGTTGCCAAGCCTGAACCTGAGCGCCTTCACCGGCAGCTCTGCCCGTGACACCAGTGACCTGTTCAGCAGTGAAGCGGAGACCTGGGGCATCGGCGCCTCGGTGATGGGGCCGATCTTTGATTTTGGCCGCAACAAGGCCCGGGTGCAGACCGCTGAAGCCCTGCAGGCCCAGGCGGAAACCCGTTTCCAGGTAACTGTGAACGAGGCGTTCCGTGAAGTGCGGGATGCCCTGACCCTGGTTGAAAGTACCAGCGAACAGGTGGTGCGGGTCCGGGAACAGGTGGAGACCCTGGAAGGCACCCTGGAGCTGGCCCAGTTGCGTTACGATGCGGGCCTCACCAATTTTCTGGCGGTACAGGATACCCAGCGGGTGCTGTTGAATGCCGAGCTGACCCTCACGGAAGCTCTGCGTGACCGACTGATTGCCACGGCGACCCTGTTCAAGGCCATGGGGGGCGGCTGGCAGGAAGACGTGGAGGACGACGGCGGAATGGTAGAGCCGGCGGGTTAGAGGGTGTTGAGTCGGGAGAGGCTGAGAAAGCATCGCGGCCATGGCCGCGATCAGTGGCCAACACCCGGCTTACCGGTGCTGCACCAACTCCTGAGCCACCTGGGTCACAATACTGTGGCGCCGTGCCAGAGCCTCCCGGTCATCGTCATAACCGCCCCCAATCACCGTGGCCACGGGAATGCCCCGCTCCAGCAACCGTTGCAACACCCGGGTATCCCGTTCGCGGATACCCGCCTCAGAAATGCTCAGGCGCCCCAGAGGGTCACCGGCATAGACATCCACACCCGCGTCATAGAGCACAATATCCGGGGCCACCTGATCCAGCAGCAGGTCAAGTGTGGCCATCACCTGCGCCACATAGGCCTGATCCTCCATCCCTTGGGGTAACGGCACATCCAGATCGCTGCGGGCCTTGCTGAAGGGGAAGTTGTTCTCACAGTGCAGTGAACAGGTAAAAGCCCGGGGTTCATCTGCCAGCATCACCGCAGTGCCATCTCCCTGATGCACATCACAGTCAAAAATCAGTACCCGCTGAATCCCCGTCTGGCGTAGCAGTACCCGGGCAGTAATGGCCAGATCATTGAGAATGCAGAAGCCGGAGGCGTGGTCATAGTGGGCATGGTGAGTGCCCCCCGCCTGATGGCAGGCAATGCCGTAATGCAGTGCCAACTGGGCCGTGAGTACCGTGCCTGCTGGCGCCAGCAGGGTGCGTTTGCGCAGGCCTTCACTCCAGGGCAGGTTCATCTGCTTCTGTTCTTTGGGGCTTTGCTGGTTAGCCTGAAAACGGGCCAGATAGTCAGGGCAGTGGGCCGCAGTCAGCCACTGTTCCCGGCAGCGTCCGGGGCGGAACAGGTTGTCCGCTGTCAGCAACCCTATGTCCCGCAGGTGGGCCGCCAACAAGCCGAACTTGGCCATGGGGAAGCGGTGACCGGAGGGGAAGGGAAAGCTGTAATCCGGATGAGTGACGATGGGTAGCTGCATACACAGGGTGCCGGTCAGAAAGAAACAGTCCTGAAATAATACTGTTCCGGGCGGGCAATGGATTAAACGGGGTCTGTCCCCATTTAATCCCATGGTCATCTGTGGGAGCGGCTATAGCCGCGATCAGGGCAACTCCGGGGGTGCAGTAAAGACCCATAAAAAAGCCGGGAAAAATCCCGGCTCATTCACCTTCAGGTACTCAGGCCATCAGGCCCGCTGTGGCCTGCGTGCCTGGCCACTACGGGCACTGTTGCCGCCACGACCGCCACCATTATTACCACTGCGACCAGCGCCGCCGCCATTACCGGCGGGGCTGCGGCCGCGGCCGCCATTGCCACGGGGGGCAGTGCGGGGGCCGTTGCTGGGCAGGTGCACGGCTTCATAGCCGTCCATGGTTTTGCGGGGAATCTCCTTGCGGATCAGCTTTTCGATGCCGGCTAACATGCCGCCTTCGTCCGGGCTCACCAGTGACAGGGCATGGCCGCTTTCACCGGCGCGGCCGGTGCGGCCGATACGGTGAATATAGTCTTCCGGCACATTGGGCAGCTCGAAGTTCACCACCTGGGGCAGCTGTTTGATATCCAGCCCCCGGGCGGCAATATCCGTGGCTACCAGTACCCGCACGGTGCCGGCCTTGAAGTTGCTCAGGGCACGGGTGCGGGCACCCTGTGACTTGTTGCCGTGAATGGCAGCGGCGGTAATGCCGTCTTTTTCCAGTTTCTGGGTCAGACGGTTGGCGCCGTGCTTGGTGCGGGTAAATACCAGCACCTGCTGCCAGTTATTTTTGCCTACCATTTCACTGAGCATGGCGGATTTGAGGCTCTGCTGAACCGGGAACACGGACTGCTCCACCTTGTCGGCGGTAGCATTGGCCACAGCCACTTCCACCTGCACCGGGTTGTTCAGGATGCCTTGTGCCAGCTTGCGGATATCCCCGGAGAAGGTGGCAGAGAACAGCAGGTTCTGCCGCTTGGGGGGCAGCAGTGCCAGGATCTTGCGAATATCCCGGATAAAGCCCATGTCCAGCATACGATCGGCTTCGTCCAGCACCAGGGTTTCCACGCTGTTGAAGTGCACGGCGCCCTGCTGGTGCAGGTCCATCAGTCGGCCCGGGGTGGCCACCAGTACATCCACGCCGCGGCGCAGCTGGGCAATCTGTGGGTTGATTTTCACACCGCCGAACACCACGGCGGAAGAGGTGGGCATGTACTTGCTGTACAGCTCCACACTGGCATGCACCTGGGCAGCCAGCTCCCGGGTCGGGGTCAGGATCAGGGCACGGATGCCCTTGCCCTGGCGCGGGGTTTCATTGAGCCGTTGCAGTAACGGCAGGGTAAAGCCGGCGGTCTTACCGGTGCCGGTCTGGGCGGCGGCCATCACATCCTGGCCGGCAAGCACGGGCGGAATAGCCTGGGCCTGAATCGGTGAAGGGGTGTCGTAGCCTTGATCAGCGGTCGCACGGACCAGTTTCTCGGACAAACCGAGTGAGGCGAAATCCATAAATGTTTATCTCGTAGCATCCTTCGCCGCGAACGCTTGATAAAGGCGCGGGGAAGGCCATGAACAGGTCATGGGAATAAGAACGACTACGGTGACGCTTGACTGGTTTCCTGTAAGGAACACCGGTTAAGGTACCGTCCTCTGAAAGGTCGTATCGGATGGGTCCACCGGTTACCGCAAGGCAAATGGGTGGGATCCTTCGAGGCAGGATGAGTACATACTAACAGACTGTTGCGAAGATAACGATTATTTCCCCGTTGAGTGGTCTTTTTTTACTTCTTTCAGGGCGGTGCTGTACTGTCCCCAGATGACTAATCGTCAGGAGTTCCCCATGACCGGTTTTACCCTTCATTCCCAGCTGGAAAATGACTGCCATGTAATGGGCCACTTACATGGCTGCCTTCTGTTGCTGCACCGAAACAGTGCTTTGCCCTGGTATATTCTGGTGCCAAAAAGTAACGTGAATCAGTTGCATTTGTTACCCCCGGCAACCCGAAGCGGGCTGAATCGGGCCATGGACCAGATGGCAGAGTTCGTGCTGTCCCAGCCTGGTTGTGAACATACCAATGTGGCCGCCATCGGTAACCGGGTGCCGCAGCTTCATCTGCATGTAGTGGGGCGATGGCAGGGAGATCCCTGTTGGCCAGGTGTTATCTGGGGAAACTTACCCGAAGCGCCGGCGAGAAGTGCAGGGGAGGTGGGGCGTCTCCTAGGTCTCCTGTCTGAATTGCGAGGGTTTAATGGCTAAGCAGTTGCCTTGCTGGGGTAAGATTAAGACTACGGCTTTCGATGCTTTTGCTTATTTAATTATCGGAGTTTTCCTATTGTGATGCCCATTGCTGTGGCATGACCATAGCTGTATTTACTATAAAAGGATTACGCATTGTCACTGACCAAGGAAGGTGCATGACCCGCAGTAACCGGGCTGAAGATTACCCGCTGTTATTGTGCGGTGATAAATCTCCCCTGACGTGTCTTATCAGGAAACTGCCCGTTCACAGGAACTCTACACAGTGACTTTAGTCTTACGGATGCTTGAGGGTGTGGCTGAGAAAGCCGTTTCCCGGATTAAGCCAGGGACGGTCGAGAAAAGGGTTAGCCTGGGTCAGGAGGCCGCCAGGAATGTAAGCCCCCGGGGGGCATCCAGTTGCTCGTTGGTAGCGGATGTTTTGCCTGAGATTACGTGGCTTGCCACCAGGAAGAGGGGCTGAATGAGTTCCCTGAAATGGCCTTTACAGATGAAAGCGAGATTACAGCGGTTGATCCACGGGCAGCAGCGCTATCACGCTCTGTTTGCGGATTACCCTGATGCGATTTTCCGGCTCTCCCCTCAGGGGCAGGTGGTGGAAGTTAACGCCCGGGCCACTGAACTGACCGGGCAGAGCCAGGAGCAGATGCTGGGGCACTACTGGCAGTCACTGGTGAATGAGAGTGATCGCACCTTGTCCCTGTCATGTTTTCACGAGGCCTTGCAGGGGGAGTCCTGTAGCTACCATTGCCAGCTGGAAGTGGCACCGGGGCATAACGTCTTTGCCCGGGTTACCCATGTGCCGGTGAGCGGACTGGTGGACGGCGTGTTCTGCATTGTGCGTGATCGCAGCCACAGTGCATCCCGGGATCTGCGGCTACACCAGTCACGGGAAGAATTGCGCCGCTTGAACCGTGCTCAGGACAACCTGCTGGAGAGTGAGCGACGGCGCATTGCCCGGGACCTGCACGACCAGATGGGCCAGACACTCACTGCCCTGAAACTGGATATGGGGCTGATTATCGAGGATTTGCCACACCTTGGTGATGAGCATATCCGCAAACTGGAGGGGTTGCTGGACTTCGTGGATGAGACCATCGACCAGGTGCGGGAGATTTCCGCCAACCTGCGCCCTGCCATGCTGGATGAGCTAGGCTTTGAGGCTGCTGCTGAGTGGTTTTTACAGCGCTGCAAAAGCCGTTTAGGGCTGAATATTCAATGGTCGATAAATGGGGATGAAAGCGACAAGCTGGATATCGATGTCGCAACCGCACTGTTTCGGGTACTGCAGGAGTGCATTACCAATGTGAGTCGGCATGCCGCTGCCAGTGAGGTGCAGGTGCATTACCGTGAAGAGGCCAGCCATGCTTTACTGTCAGTAAAGGACAACGGGGTTGGTTTTGATGTGAATCAGCAGTCGGTGCCAGGTATCGGCCTGCTGGGAATGCGGGAGCGGGTCGCCATGCTGAGCGGCACTCTGACGATCAATTCAATGCACCAACAGGGCACCACAATAATGGTGTCACTGCCACTGGGATCGAGCGTTAATAATGATTAAGGTTTACATTGCTGATGACCACAGTATTGTTCGCGAAGGTATGCGCTCCCTGATTGAGTCCGCACCGGATATGCAAGTGGTAGGGGAGGCCCCGGACGGGGATGTGGCCCTGTCTGAAATGGCGAAATGCCAGCCTGATGTGTTTCTGATGGATATGAGCATGCCCGGCTGTGCCGGCCTGCAACTGATTGAGGTGGTGCGGCGGCAGTTTCCGGATGTCAGCATTCTGGTACTGAGCATGCACCGGGAAGAGCATTATGCTACCCGCACCATCCGTGCCGGAGCCAAAGGCTTTATCACCAAAACCCGGCCACGGGCAGAGTTGCTGGAGGCCTTGCGCCAGGTGTCCCGTGGTGAGCTGTATATCACCGTGGAACTGGCCCACCGGCTGGCCCGGGAGACCCTTACCGGCGAGCCGGATGAGCAGCCTCACACCCGCCTGACGAAGCGGGAATATGAAGTCTTCCTGTCCCTGGCACAGGGCATGACCGTGGGGGAAGTGGCGGCCATGCTGCACCTGAGCTCAAAAACCGTCAGCACCCACAAGGCCCGTCTGATGGACAAGCTTGGGGTCAGCAGCCTGTCTGCACTGGTGCGTTATGCCATGTCCCATGAACTGATCTGACCCTCTGCCCGCCATTCACTGCCACCATCCTCCTGTAGCCGCAGCCACTGGTACAGCAGGATGGTGGCGAATCTGTGTGCCCCGCATTATCCTTCTCCTGCACGCCCATCCTTAACGGGTGACTAACAGGGAGAACAACATGGTAAAAGCCGCCAGTGTGGCCCACGAAGACCGGGAATTTCTGTCCAGCGAAGAGGGCCGCCCGCTGCGGGTGTTAGCGGAATACCTCAAGCCAATGAGTGCCTTTCACAAAGCCGGTATCCGGGATACCGTGGTGTTTTTCGGCTCCGCCCGGCTACAGGAAGACGGACCACTGGGGCATTACTATCAGGATGCCAGAGAGCTGGCCCGGCTGGTGACAGAGTGGTCCCAGTCATTGCCCTGCCACAGCCAGCAGTTCGTGGTCTGCTCCGGTGGTGGTGGCGGTATCATGGAAGCGGCCAACCGGGGAGCGGCAGACGCCGGGGGACGCTCCATCGGCCTGAATATCGGGCTGCCCCATGAGCAACGCCCCAATGCCTTTATTACCCCCCAGTTACAGCTGGAATTCCGCTACTTCTTTATGCGCAAGCTCTGGTTTGCCCATCTGGCCCGGGCCATGATCGCCTTCCCTGGGGGCCTGGGAACCCTGGATGAGCTGTGTGAAATTCTTACCCTGTCACAGACCCGCAAGCTGTCCCGGCCTATCCGGGTGTATCTCTATGGCCGCAGTTACTGGGAAGAAATCATCAATTTTCCCGCCCTGGTGCGCCACGGCATGATCAGTGAAAAGGACCTGGAGCTGTTTCAGTACGTGGACACCCCGGCAGAAGCCCTGCGGCTATTGCAGGACGGCCTGGTGGAGGATCTGGACGACCTGGCCCCGGCCTTTGCCGGTTCCCGCTTCTGCGACACGGAGTAAAGCCCGGGACTTTACTCCATCAGTTCCAGCAGCCCGGAAGAGCGGCTGACCCGCTGGCTGACTCCTGCCACCATTACCGCATCCACCGGGGCCACCAGAGTGAAACGTTCGCTGGCCCGGGTAATGCCGGTGTAGA
>REBR01000196.1 GCA_007692645.1 Halomonadaceae bacterium
AGCATGGGAAATCCTTGTGCGAAAATGTGGCCTGAAGTATAGAAGCCCCAGTGTCTGAGGGGAAAATTTTTGCGATTTAACGGGAAAACCCGTGCAAACTGGTAAAAAACAGGCAGTGAACGCTGTGATCCGCTACCATCACGGGGAATGTGAACTGTAGGCTTTTATGAAAATACCTAAACGATTACAGCCGCTGATGGACGACGGTCTGATTGATGAAGTGGTCAGCCAGCTGATGAGCGGTAAAGAAGCGAATGTCTATGTGGTGCGCTGTGGCGACAGCCTGCGCGCCGCCAAGGTGTTCAAGGAAGCGGCCAAACGCAGCTTCAAGCAGGCGGTGCAGTACCAGGAAGGGCGCAAGGTGCGTAACAGCCGCCGTGCCCGTGCCATGGGGAAAAAAACCCGCTATGGCCAGAAAGAGCAGGAAGATGCCTGGCTGAATGCCGAGGTGGATGCCCTGTACCGTCTGGACCAGGCCGGTGTGCGGGTGCCCAGGCCCCACGGCTTTGTGGACGGCGTGCTGCTGATGGACCTGATCACCGACGCCGATGGCGATGTGGCCCCGCGCCTGGACGATGTCACCCTGACACCGGAACAGGCCCGGGAGTATCATCTGCATACCGTTGGTGAAGTGGTGCGCATGCTCTGCGCCGGTCTGATCCACGGCGACCTGTCAGAGTTCAATGTGCTGCTCGACGCAAATGGCCCGGTCATTATTGACCTGCCCCAGGCCGTGGATGCCGCTGGCAACAACAGCGCCGAGGCCATGTTCCTGCGGGATGTCAACAAGATGCGCGCCTATTACGGCCGCTTTGCCCCGGAGATCCTGCAGACCCGCTATGCCAGCGAGATCTGGGATCGCTATGAGAGCGGCAAGCTGACCCTGGACACGGTGCTTACCGGCCACTTCGACGAGCCTGAAGACCCCGCAGACGTGGATGACCTGATGGCGGTGATCGACGATGTCTGGGAGGAGGAAGAAGACCGCCTGGCCCGGGAACGGGACGACGAGTTTGAAGACTAAAGCATAAGTAAGAGAACCGGTCTTTTAAATCGGGCAAAGGAGATGCTGATCGTCCATCGCGGCTATAGCCGCTCCCACAGGTTAAAGCGACACCGGATTAGCGTTCTGTGTGGGAGCGGCCATGGCCGCGATGAAGGCAGCACCCGGCCCGAATGACATGGGCGGGGCTCCTACAAGGGTGTTTAACGGCTAGTCATCATCCCTGTAGGCCTGCACCACCGGCTCACCGCTGGCGTCTACCATCACCTCCAGGTGGATCGGGCGGCAGCAGACGCTGCAGTCTTCCACATAGGATTGTTGATCTACCGAGCAGTCGATCAGCAATTCGATGGACTCCCAGCAGTAAGGGCACTGTAAGGTCACTGAATCAAGCAGTGTCATGGGCGTACTCCTGGTGCAGAATCAACCTAACCCGGTAAACCCCGGCGGGGAAAACGGCAGGTATGACCACTTTTACGATACAGGACCTGTTCTGGCTTGCCGGGTTCGCTTTACTGGCGACCTACTGGTGGCGCGCCAAAGGGGTGCGCGATCTGGCCCTGGGCCATGTGCAGCGCCACTGCAAGGAAATGGACGTGGCGCTGCTGGACGGCGGCCTGTGGTTACGGGGATTATCAGTGCGCCGCAATCATCTGGGGCGGCTGCAGCTGCGGCGTAGCTATGTGTTTGAATTCACGGCTACCGGGGATGACCGCTACCGGGGCCGGGTCAGCCTGCTGGGGCAACGGCTGGACGACATCAGCCTGGACGTACACCGCATTTCCTGAGGCCCTGTTGTCTATGGAACCCGGATCGTCCATCCAGTCCTGGGCCAGCAACAGCCCCCCCAATGCCAACGCCATTACCAGATGCTGCCGCCCCTTTCCTGCTCCTGACCGATCCTGTCCCATAAAGCGTCCTCCTGCTTATGCGTTGTTCTGCTGTGGTTTTCCCCATTACAGCAGTCAGACACGTCACTCCAGTGACAGACTATGACCAGGGCAGTATTAATTATGATCAATCATGGCAGCAGAAAGTTCCCCTCTTGTGGTGCCGCAGTCCCTGGCTTACATTGCCCATTCAGGAGGACGCCATGAAACGTCGTATTGCACTGGTGGAAGACGAGCCCGCCATTCGCGCCAATTACCGGGATGCACTGATGCGTCGTGGCTATGCCGTGGATATTTACCCGGACCGGCCCAGTGCCTGGCAGGCGTTTCAGCAGCGCTTGCCGGAGCTGGCGATCATTGATGTGGGCCTGGCCGGGGAGGTGGACGGGGGCTTTGACCTGTGCCGGGACCTGCGCAGCCTGTCCCCCACCCTGCCAATCCTGATGCTCACCGCCCGTGACGGGGACACGGATTCGGTGCTGGGGCTGCGCCTGGGGGCTGACGATTATGTCACCAAAGACCTGAGCCTGGATCACCTGTTTGCCCGTATTGCCGCCCTGTTGCGCCGGGCCGATGCCTACAGCGACAGCCGGGAAAAAGACGACCAGCAACTGGCCCGGGGCCCCCTGAGCATCAACCTGGACCGCATGACTGCCCAGTGGCACGGCCAACCCCTGGACCTGACCGTCACCGAGTTCTGGATGCTCCATGCCCTGGCCCGCCACCCGGGCCATGTGCGCAGCCGTGAACAGTTAATGGAAGCCGCCAGCACCGTGCTCGACGACAACACCGTGACCTCCCATATCAAGCGTATCCGGCGCAAATTCGAGACCCTGGATGCCAGCTTCAGCGCCATCAACACCGCCTATGGCCTGGGCTACCGCTGGGACCCGCAACAGGTGTGAAAACAGCCACCAGACACCGGATTCTGAGCCTGACATGCTGAACCTGAAACGGCAGCTGCTGCTGGTACTGCTGCTGACACTGATGATCCCCACCGCCGGGCTCTACTTTGTGCTGGACCTGGAGTCTGCCCTGCGGGAACAACAGGGTGAGCAGCTGCTGGCCCGCACCGCCAGCCTCAGTGCGCAACTGGCGCTGCAGCCAGCCCTGCAGGCCCTGCCGCCGCTGCAACCCCAGCAGCCGGTGGTCTACGCCCAGCCCCTGAACCGGCCGCTGTTTCTGGACGGTTACGGGGATGACTGGCCCGGGGCCAGTGGCAGCACCGGGCGCCCGCCAATGCACGATGCCGGCGACGGGGTCACCTGGAACGCTGCGGAAGATGGCCGTTACCTGTACCTGCTGATCCGGGTCGCCAGCGACCGCATCCATTACTATGCCCCCCAGTCACCACAACGGCCCCACGACAAGCTGGTGCTGTACCAGGCCCACCGGGGCAGTAACGGTGAGGACGCCGGTTACCAGGTGCACCATATCCGCACCAGCGCCCCGGGCCCCGTTCATGCCGCTCCCACCACTACACCGGAGACGATTGATCCGCATATTCAGGGGGTCTGGCAGGAGGGCGCCCGGGGCTACACCCTGGAGCTGCGCCTGCCTTACCGGCAGGACCTGAGCCACCTGGGCTTTCAGGTAATCAGCCCCGGTGAAGCCTCCCGGGACCAGCCACGGGGGCTGCTGGGCCCGCTGCCGGACGGGCTGCCATTACTGTTGACCCGCAACCACACCCTGGCCGGACTGTTACAGCCCCTGGCTGAGCCGGGGCTTACGGTGCGCCTGCTGAACGGCCAGGGCTGGCAGCTGGCCCAGGCCCGAGTGGATGACTACCAGCTGGCGGAGGATATCTGGCAGTCAGGCCCTCTGGCCATTGCCCAGCGCCTGGCCTTCAACGGCCTGCGCGCCCTGCTGGCCTGGCGCCAGCCGGACGCCATGGCCCTGTCCATGGCCGGGCAACAGCTGGACAGCCCGCTACTGGCTGCCAGCCGCGACCCGCAGCAACCCCGGCTGGCCCTGACCCAGGGCAGCAACGGCGGCACCAGCCTCACCGCCCTGGCACCGGTGGCCGGCAGGGACGGCCCCGGAGCCATGCTGATGCTGGAGCAGACCAGTAACTCCCTGGTAACACTCTCCAGCAGCACCCTGGGGCAGGTCTTGTCCCGCAGTCTGTTACTGGTGATGGGGCTGGCACTGGCGCTGCTGGGCTATGCCGGCTGGCTGTCCTGGCGTATCGCCCGGCTGCGCCGTGCCGTGGCCGCTACGGTGGACCCCCAGGGTCGCCTGATAGGCACCTTCACCCCGGGGCCCCGGCGGCGGGATGAACTGGATGACCTGTCCCACCATTTTGCCCATCTGCTGGGGCGGCTACAGGGCTATACCGGCTACCTGGAAAGCTTTGCCCGCAAACTCTCCCATGAACTGAAAACCCCCCTGGCCATTGTCCACTCGTCCCTGGACAACCTCGGCCATACCGGCCTGGACGGGCAGCAGACGGTGTATCAGCAGCGGGCTGTGCAGGGGGCAGACCGGCTACGGCATATTCTCAATGCCATGAGTGAGGCTTCCCGGCTGGAACGCAGTATTGAGAGTGCGGAGCTTGAAGTGTTTGACCTGGCGGTGGTGCTTGACCAGGCCACTGCTGCCTACCAGGACCTGGACCCGGACCATGTGATCCGCTACCAGGGCCCGGCCCGGGACTGCCAGATGGTGGGGGCGCCGGACCTGCTGGTGCAGCTGCTGGATAAACTGGTGGATAATGCCCGGGATTTTACCCCCGGCGGGGAGACCATCACCCTGAAACTCACCCCGGGGCCCAAAGAGTATCTGCTGCAGGTGATCAATACCGGCTCACGCCTGCCAGAAGACACCAGCGACCTGTTCGATGCCTTTGTGACACGGCGGCCCCAGGAGAATGGCCACCTGGGCCAGGGGTTACTCATGGTGCGGCTGATCAGCGAGCTGCACCAGGGCAGCATCAGCGCCACCAACCTGCCCGCTGATCAGGGGGCCTGCTTCAGCCTTCGCCTGCCCCGCCCGACCCTGCCTTAAAGCTCTTCAGCCAGCCGGCAACCTGATCCGCAGGCATTGGCCGACCCAGGTGATAGCCCTGAAGAACATCACAGCCCATGGCTTCCAGCAGGTCCTGGGACGCCGCGGTTTCCACCCCTTCCGCCACCACCGAGAAGCCCAGGTCATGGCACATGTTGATGGTGGTACGCACGATAGTGGCATCGTCCCGGTTGGCATCCATATCCAGCACAAATGACCGGTCAATCTTGATTTCATTCACCGGCAGCTTGCGGATATAAGACAGGGACGAATAGCCGGTGCCAAAGTCATCAATTGCCAGCCGGATACCGGCATCCGCCAGCTCCCGCAGAGTCTTCAATGAGGCCTTTGGATCCACCATGGTGGCCGTTTCCGTCACCTCCAGTAGCAGGCTCTGGGGGGCCAGCCCCTGCTCTGCCACCCGCATGGCTACCTGCAGGGCAAAATCCGGTTGCTGCAGGTTCAGGGCCGAGATGTTCATCGAGATCTGCAGCCCCTCATGGGTTTGCTGCAACTGCCGGGCAAACCCCAGGGCATGGGTCAGCACCCAGTCAGTGATCGGGCCCATGAGCCCGGTCTGTTCCGCCATGGGAATAAACTCATCCGGTGGAATAAAGCCGTAATGGGGGTGCTGCCAGCGCAGCAGGGCTTCAAAGCCGCTCACTGACAAGGGGTTCAGGCGAATCTGGGGCTGGAAGTACAGGGTCAGGGTGTTTTCCGTGATCGCCTGGCGCAGTGCCGTCATCAGGGTCAGGCGGCGCTCGCTGTAGGGGTTGGTGTCCGGACGGTAAAACGCCACATGGTTCACATCGGCGCTGGCCTGATCAAAGGCAATAAAGGCATGGCGCAGCAAGGTGGCCGCATCGGCACTGTCCTCGGGGTAGATGGCGCAGCCACCCACCATGCCCACCTCCAGGCTCAGGCCCTGAAAGGCCACCGGCTCCCGCAACGCTTTCACTAAGGAGGTCACGTAACCCCTGGCCATCTCCCGGCTGCCCGCATAAAAGGCACAGGCAAAGGTCACCCCCTCCACATGGGCAGCCACGTAATTGTGTTCCGCCGTGGACTCCACCAGTACCCGGTCCGGCATCGCCAGTACCTGCCGGTTCATTTCAGCGGCCAGCTGGCACAGCACCTGATCCGCGTTTTCATGGCCCAGGGTCTTGTTGATGTCATCAAAGCCCCGGAAATGCACCAGCAACAAGGCCAGCTGCCCTGTTCCGGCCCGGGATACCCGGGCCAGTTGCTGCTTCAGGCAGCTCTCCAGCATCACCCGGTTAGGCAGACCGGTCAGGCTGTGGTGGCGGGCATTGTTCAGCACCTGCTGCTCCGCCAACTCCCGCTGCCGCAGGGCCTCAATGCGGGCCCGCTGCTCCTTCAGCCGCCTTTCCCGCTCACGGTTGTAACGGTCCCCCAGGGCAAAAGAGAGCAGCACCCCCTGAGTCACTGCCCCCGCCTCGATGGCGTATTCAGTCACCAGGCTTCCGGGGATAAAGCCCATCATGCGCCCGATCCACAACAACCCCCCCACCAGCAGCGCCAGCCAGGCAGTAATAAAGTAGCGCCCGCTGGGGTCCCCCAGATGCCACACCCGGGCACCAATACCCAGCATGGCAAACCCCACCGGTACGCTTAACCATGCGGTCAGGCGGGTCAACAGCCCGTAAGGCAGCACCAGGCTGGCCAGTACCAGCAGCAACGCCAACAGCGACAACCCCTGTAATAACCAGTGGCCACCGGGCAGGGTTTTTTTCAAACGCAGAAACTGATCGGCAAACTGACAGAGGAATAACAGCAGTAACGGGGATAACGTCAGAATAACCTGCTCATGTACTGCCGGGGAGTCCGGGTACAGGTAATGAAAAGAGACACCGTGTAAACCGGTCATCAGAAACAGCAGGGTGGTCATGCTCATGACATAAAAAATGTAACTGCGCTCTTTCAGGGAGTAGAACAGAAACAGATTAAACACCACCATCAGCAACAGCATGCCGTAGAACATGCCCCGGCCAATCCCATCCATATGGCTGGCGGCATGGAAAGCCTCTGGCTGCCATAACTGCAGCGGCACCTGGTGGGAGCCGCTGGTCTGCACCCGCAGGTAAAGCGCCGCCTGGGACTGTGGTTCAAGGGTCAGGGGAAAGGCAAAAATGCGGTGGGAAAGGGGGCGGCTGGAGTGGGGCTGGCGGTCCCCGGTAAGGTACTGCTGTTGCAGCTCTCCGGTGGACGAGAACTGGTAAAATTCAATATGGTCCAGCAGCGGATAATTGATCACCAGTAACCGTTCCCTGGCCACAGGCTGGTCATTGTGCAAGGAAAGACGATACCAGACGGCATTCCGGTCATAACCAAAATTGGCCCCGGAACGTTCCAGGCGCTGCCAGCGGGAATCAGCCGCCGCCACAGCGCTGGCCAGGGCCAGGGGCTGATCCGCTTCCGGCAGATATTCCAGGTGCCCGCTCACCGGCTGGCGCTCCCGGGAATCCAGCAGTAACGGATTCATACCCATCAGCAGCGGCAGCATGCTCAGCAGCAACAGCAATCGCCACGGCCCAAGCCTGTTCGAAAGCTCAAACAGGCGCACTGACTGAAGCGACCGGCAGGCCGCCTGAACCGTTACTGCCATGCTGCATCTGCCTCAGGAAGAAAAAACCGCAGCCTTGGTAAGCCAGGGCTGACTGCCATGAAGTATAGACACAGATAGAATAATCTGCCGCCGAAAACAGGCAGGCGGAAAACCGGCATCAGGCGCGCTTTTTCGGCGTCCAGGCCCAGAGCATTTCAATCAGGATCGGCTCACGGCCGTCCCCATCAGTGATGATCACCGGCACCAGGGTTTCGCCTTTTTCTGTGTCCCGAATCAGGGCGGATTGTTCCGCACTCAGGGTCGCCACCACCCGCATATTCCCTTTGGCCCGCTTCACGTACTCTCCCTTAACGGTTTTGATCACCGGAATGCGGTCGTCAGGCACGTTCAGGCCCACCAGAAAACCGGTGGCGGATTCCGCCATCAGCAGGCTGGCCACCGCATGCACACTGCCAATGTGATTCTGTACACGGCGACGGTTTTTTAACTCAATCACACAGCAATCCGGTTCCAGGGAAACAACACGAATGCCGGTAGTTCCGGTAAAGGGCACCATACGGCCAAAGAAACGGGTCAGCGCCTGGCTCCGGGCAAAAGCGGGCAGGCGGTTGATAGTTGTCACAATTTTGCTGAGTTTATTGGTAGTGCCCATGGGGTAACCTCCCTGAAAAAAGGCAATGCTACTCCATTTCAGCCCTTTGGCCCACCATGCTGCGGCAGAACATGACCTGACCGGCAGGCCCCGCTATAATCATTGCGTACCGTTTACCAGCGGCACCCCGGACAGCAGCCGATTACCGTCCGGTGCGTGGTCGCAGCCATAGTGGTGGCGGACTTCACCCTTTCGACGACCGGGTTTACAAGGTGACATGCATGAGTGATGTAAAAGAACAGTTCGACAACGCCGTAAAATATGTGCAAAACGCTGAAGGTGACTTCCAGCCGTCCAACGAGCTGAAGCTGCAATTTTACGCCCTTTTCAAGCAGGCCACTGAAGGTGATATTAAAGGCAAGAAGCCGGGCATGCTGGATGTGGTTGGCCGGGCCAAGTACGGCGCCTGGGAAAAGCACAAAGGCACCCCTTCCGAGAAAGCCATGCAGCAGTACATTGATCTGCTGGAAGAACAGAAAAAGAAAAACGGCTGATGCCTGCCTGTTTTTGCCCTGCTGCCTGCCCGGCATGCCACCCTGCTTCCCAGGGGCGTTTGCCGCGGTGAATAACAGGGCAAAGGCGGCAGTAAGTTAGCCCGGTGGTGTCCTTCATTGTTTTGTCATAGAATGCGCGCACTCTGACAACAACAAGAACCCAGGGACCGCCGTTAATGAGCATTCCGGAAGCGCTCGAACAGAGCCAGCCCGGCCTGCAGTCTCAGCTTGAGCAGGCCATCGCGCAACAACCCCTAAGCCCCCGTACCCGGCAGATTTACCAGCACTGGATCAGCCGTTTTGTGCTGTTTCATGGTATGCCCAGCCCGGACAGCCTGGGTAATCAACATGCCCGTGAGTTTCTCAATGAACTGAGTAACCGCATTGGTGCATCCAGGGCCACCCGCAATCAGGCGGGCAATGCCCTGAGTTTTTTCTATCAGGAAGTCCTGCTACAGCCAGACCCCTGGGCCACTGAGACGCCACTGGTCAGGGCTGCAGCGTCCTGACATTGCTGTCGGGACTGTACTGGCGGCCGTCTTGCCGGAACTGAAGGGGGGGCATCATCAACATTTGCTGCTGCTGTTGCAGTTGCTGCTGCCGGCCCTGATCCTGCACCAGCAGTAATAGTTGCTGGTAACGAATAAGATCCCGGTCCAGATCCTTGCCCCCGCGAAAGGCCTCACTGTACATCACCGGCTCTACCAGTATTTCCACAAACTCCCCTTTCTCCAGGGTTTCCCGGGGCAGCCCCCGCAGGGCCGCCTGACCCAGCTGCCGCTCCCCCACCGGGGTAAAAGGAATGGAGTCTTCCGTGGAGCGCGGGCCGGAAAACGGCTCACCCAGCAGATCCAGGCGCTTCTCATCTGCCAACACCTGACCTGACAGAGTGGCTGCCACACTCAGCAAGCCGGCCAGTAACGCCCCGTTAACGCCGCACTTCCACTGTGTCATTTTCCTGCCCCGATGAAATAACCAGTTTCATGGTATAGCGGGCTCCAGCAAGGCTCCAGCCATGACGTCACGCTTTATCCGCAACGCCCCCCTGAAAGGCGTATTTCTGACAGTTGAAATCCAAATTCATGACCTGCATCACGGTTGAACAGCGCCACTTCCTGAATCTGCCTCAGATTCAGCCTGCGCCCTGCCGGCGCCCCGGCGATCTGTTCCAGGGGAATGGCCAGGGTTTGCCATCCCGGCACCAGTGACAATGAATGGTTGAAACGGTCTTTGTAGCGCCAGTCATGGTCCAGGTCATGAATCCGCAGCCGCAGGGTTACCGGCTGCTCAGCCCAGAGCCTGAACAGCAACGCCTCACAGCCGTGCCAGTCAGACACAAGGTGGTCCAGGGCCAGCCCCCCGCCCCCGGCAGGCAGGTTGACCGCCAGCACATGGCCCCCGGGCTCTTGCGGCATTGCTACCCGGCGGTGGATTAGAACACCCTGCCTGACCCGGCTCATTTCCGTGGGCTGGGCCAGACTGAACAACTGGGGAAATTGCTGCAGGCCATGGAGGCTGTCTGCCAGTACCAGCCAATGGGGCAGCATCAGCCAGGCCAGCACCGGCATGGCCAGCAACTGTGGCAACGGGCGCCAGTGGCGGCCCAGCCGTTGCCGCAGGTGAGGGCTGATGGCCAGCCCCAGGGCCAGCCCCAGCAGGTTCTGCCCGGCGTCAGCCAGGGAGGCGTTGCGGTAGGGGGTCAGCAGCTGCAACCCTTCCGTCACCAGGGCCAGGCTCACCAGCACCAGTAATACCTGTGCCAGGGCCGGCTTAAGCCGCCGCCGAGGCTGCAGCCGCCAGCGCAGCCCCAGTAACGTCAGCACCGCAAACAGGGCCACATGACCATGGTCCCAGACCCCCTGGAATAACCGGTGCGTGCCGGGCCCCGGTGGCGGCACATACAGCAGCGTTACCCCGAGAGTTGCCGCCAGCAACAGTAGCTGCAAACCACCCCGGACTCTGTGGTGCTCAGGCTGGCTGGTACCGGATACCGGTAACTCGCCAGGTAAGAATCCCCTCTGGGGTTGTAACCCTGACTTCATCATCTACCTCCCTGTGCAGCAGGCTACGGGCCAGCGGCGCATCGATACTCAGGGTGCCCCGGCTGATATCCGCCTCATCCGGGCCCACCAGACGATACTCCACGGTTTCTCCCTCCGGGTTATCCTCAGGCTCCTTTTGCAGTGTCACCCAGGCGCCAAAAAACACCTTGTGCTGATCCCGGGGCAGGTCATGGACCACCGTCAGGGCCTCCAGGCGCTTATCCAGAAAGCGCACCCGGCGATCAATTTCCCGCAGCTGTTTCTTGCCGTAAATGTATTCCGCGTTCTCCGAACGGTCCCCCTGGGCCGCCGCCTCAGACACCGAGCGGGTAATTTCCGGCCGCTTGACCTTCCACAGATAACGCAGCTCCGCCTGCAGGGTCCGCTCCCCTTCCGGGGTGATATAGCAGGAACTGCGGGGACGCCCGGGGGCGGAGGGCCCGGGGGATGAAGTGGTGGTTTTGATAAAGTTCTCCCGTTGCAGACGCCGGTCACTGGCAGCACACAAGGCGCTGTGACACTGGCGCTTAGCATAACTGACCTGGCGGATAGAAAGGGGAAATATAAAAAAGACCCCGCAGGACGGGGCCGAAACTAGCGCTGTTTTCGGAGGGTAAAACAGAGAGCACCGGACTGACTGGTAATTGCCAGCCCACTATCAATGTACCGATAGCGGTATTACCGCGGCTTGTCGGTGCCGTTACATCGGCTTAACCCGGTTCAGGGTGAGGTTATGGCCGCAATCACCTTGCACAGTGCTGGCCAGGGGCTGCCCATTAGGTTGAGAACTCTAATTTAGCGGCGTATTTTGCAGGAATTACAGAACTCCCAGGCGGGATCAGGCCTGTTATTCAGCCTCTTCTATCGCTTGATCATGATGCAACGACTCAAAGGATGTTCCCATGAACCGCAAACAACTGATCGATACCGCCCTCCAGGGTCTGGATAACCTGGGCAGCCAGCTGGCCAATCTGGGTATCAGCAACCGGGTTAACCGGCACAGCCTGATTGCCCTGGTAATGGCTGAGCAGAAGCGGTTTGAAGGCGAGCTCGACAGCCTCAATGCCCGGGTCAACTTCTACCGCTTTCGGGCAGAGCAAACCGCTGGGCAGCTGCTCAAGCCGGTGCAGGCTATCAGCGGCAACCTGCGGGAGCGCTTTACCAGCAAAGCCTCCTGAGCAGCCTCTGATTTAACTGCTGACGTCGCTTGCCCCAGGCCCGTTTCCGGCCACCACAGGCAACGACATGCGTACCCGCAGCCCCGGTTTTTCTTCACCGGGGTAGCGGTCTTCCAGCTCGATCAGCCCCTTGTGCATTTCCACCACGGCCCCCACCAGACTTAGCCCCAGCCCGTTACCCGGCTGTGAGCGGCTTTTGCCCACCCGGTAGAAACGCTGAAACACCTTTTCCTTTTCGCTGTCTGGAATGCCGTCACCGCTATCCGCCACCTCAATCAGGGCACGTTCATGGTTACGACCCACGGTAACCAGGATATTCCCCTGCTCGGCAGTGTACTTGATGGCGTTGTCGATCAGATTGCTGATGGCCTGGAACAGCAGGTCCCGGTCCCCGTCGATGACCACATTTTCGTCCACCTGGCACAGCAGCTGCTGGAACTTCTCTTCCGCCACCGCCTCGTAGAGCTCTACGGCATCGGTCACCAGCCCACCCAGGTCCACCGGGGCATTATCTGTGGCCTTGCCCCCGGTCTCCAGGCGGGCAATGCGCAGCAGAGCATTAAAGGTGGCCAGCAACTGGTCCGCCTCACCCACGGCACGGCCTACCTGCTCCTGGGCATAGGGGTCGTTCACGCTCACCAGGGTGTTTTCCAACTGGCTGCGCAGACGGGTCAGGGGGGTGCGCAGGTCATGGGCAATGGAGTCCGACACATGGCGGATACCCTCCATCAGGTACTCAATGCGGTCGAGCATCTGGTTGAGGTTGTCTGCCAGCTGGTCAAAGTCGTCTTCGGTGCCCCGGGTGGGAATCCGCAACGACAGGTGACCACTCATGATCTTGCGGGAGGTCTGGTTGATCACCTCAATGCGCTTGGAAGTGCTGTAGCTCATCATAAAGCCCCCCACCAGGGCCAGTGCCAGGGTTATCCCCATGCCCCAGTTCATGGCGGTTTCAATCAGCTGCTTGAGGGTGGCCAGTTCCTGAATATCCCGGCCCACCAGCAACCGCAGGCCACCCTGCACTTCAAATACCCGGGCACGGGCCTGGCGGGGTTCACCTTCCCAACCTAAGCGTTCATCCAGGGTAAAATCGATCCAGCCGTCGCTGCCTTCCGCTTCTTCCGGCCATTGGGACAGATTGCCTGCCAGCTTGAGGTAATCTTCAGTGGTGAACAGGTAGAGGGATTTGCCGTTAGGGTCACGGGAGACACGCTCCCGCAGGATACTGATCAGGCCGTTGATACCACGGCCCCGGTATTGCTCCGCCAGACCAACGATTTCGGCTTCGATGGTCTGATCGGTCTGCTCGGTCATAAAACCGGCGGTACGCCAGTAAATGAACGCAAGCAGGATAAAAACCGAAGTGGCAAACACCACCATGTAGAGCAAAGCCAGCTGAAACGTGGAGGTCCTAAGCTGACTAAGAATCTTCACGAAGCATGTATCCCGCACCCCGGACTGTGTGAAGCAGTGGCCGCTCAAAACCCTTGTCGATCTTGGAGCGCAGACGGCTGATATGCACGTCGATGACGTTGGTCTGGGGGTCGAAATGGTAGTCCCAGACTTTCTCCAGCAGCATGGTGCGGGTCACTACCTGGTCGGCGTGGCGCATCAGGTACTCCAGCAGGCGGAATTCCCGGGGCTGCACATCAATGTTCTGACCACTGCGGCGTACCGTGCGGGCCAGCAGATCCATTTCCAGATCCGCCACATGCAATACGGTTTCCGTCTCCGGGGACTGACGGCCACGGCGGCCCAGGGCGTCCAGGCGGGCCAGCAGTTCGGTGAAGGAGAACGGCTTGGTCAGGTAGTCATCGCCACCGCCACGTAAGCCTTCCACCCGGGCATCCACATCCCCCAGAGCGCTGAGAATCAGAATCGGGGTCTGGTTGCCCGTGGCCCGCACCGTCTTGATAATGTTCAGACCGTCCATATTGGGCAGCATGCGGTCTACGATCATAATGTCGTAGTTCTCACTGGCTGCCATCATCAGCCCTTCCTTGCCGTCTTCCGCATGGTCGACAACGTAGTCAGATTCCCGCAACCCCTTGGTCAGGTAAGAGGCTACGTCATGATCGTCTTCTATCACTAATACGCGCACCAGCGACTCCCTCTATTTCGTGCCACACAGCCCGATACCATGCCGGTATCGTAGTAGCTGTTAATGTTTCTCATGCTTGGAGGTTACGGTTCAGTTCATTAAAGGCAAAGTTACCATGTTTTAAGGATGCCCTGACACTACTGACGCTGAAGCCATAGAACCTCTATTCAGCCAGGGCGCCAAAGCCGCCAGACTGGCCTCTGAATTGTGCTGGGGGTGGTACTCCGCTGCCACCCAGCCGGGGTAACCCATGTGGTCCAGCCAGTGAAAAATGGCGGCCAGGGGTAACCCGCCACTGCCCGGTTCATGACGTCCAGGATAATCAGCAAACTGGATATGACCCGTGACAGGTAAACAGGCCTTGAGTGCCCCCCACAGATCATCCTCCATGACAGCCCCGTGGTAAAGATCGAACTGCAGCCACACATTCTTGCGCCCAAGCTGCTCTATCAGGGTGCGGGCCAGACTGGCCCGGTCCATCAGGTAACCGGGCATGTCCAGGCGGGAATTGATCGGCTCCACCATCAGTGAGCGACCGGCACCGGCAAGCTGATCTGCCCCCCAGGCCAGGTTGTTGCACAGGGTCTCCCAGGCCTGGGATTCACTCACCCCCGGGGGCCGCAGGCCAGACAGGCAGTGAATCCGCGGGCAATTAAGGGCATCTGCATACACCATGGCCTGCTCCAGACCCCGGCGAAACTCGCTTTCCCGCCCCGGGTGGCAGGCCAGGCCCCGTTCCCCGGCGTCCCAGTCCCCCGGTGGGGCGTTAAACAGCACCTGCTGCAGGCCGTTGTCCTGTAACCGGGCGGCCAGCTCTGCTGCAGGCCACTGATAGGGAAACAGGCACTCCACGCCGGTAAAGCCGGCGCTGGCAGCGGCCCCAAAGCGCTCAAGGAAAGGCTGCTCGTTAAACAACAGGGTGAGATTGGCGGCCAGGGCGGGCATCAGGAATTTTCCGGCCCGGGCTCACCGGGGACAGGGTTCAGCCGTTCCAGCTCCAGCAGCAGGCTGCTGTGGTCCAGCTCCCCATGCCCCTGCTCCACCAGATTGTTGAACGCCTTCAGGGCCTGACGGCTCATGGGCAGGGTCAGGCCACCGGCCTCGGCTTCCGCCAGTATCATGTTCAGGTCTTTCAGCTGAATACGCGCCGGCGCCCCGGGGGTAAAATCCCGGGCCAGCATGCGCTGACCATGAAGCTCCAGCACCCGGCTGCCGGCAAAGCCTCCCAGCAGGGCCTCACGCACCGCCACCGGGTCGGCACCGCCGCGCTGGGCCAGCAGCAGGGCCTCTGCCACCGCTGCGATGTTGCAGGCCACAATCGCCTGGTTGGCCAGCTTGGCCAGTTGCCCGGCCCCCACCGGCCCAACCCGGATCACACCACCTAACCCCTGCAAGACTGGCTCTACCCGGGCCAGGTGAACAGGATCGCCACCGGCCATAATGCTGAGGCGGCCCTGTTCTGCCCCCAGGGTACCGCCAGAGACCGGCGCATCCAGATACTGCACCCCGTAACTGGCCAGGCGAACCCCATGGGAGCGGGCCATGGCAGGGCTGATGGAACTCATGTCCACCACCGTGGCCCCGGGGCTCAGAGCCCCCAGCACATCAGGCTGCATCAGTACCTGTTCCACCGCATCACCGTTTTCCAGCATGGTGATCACCAGATCGGCGCCGGCAACCGCCTCCCCAGGATGTGAAGCCACACGGGCCCTGTCAGCGAAAGCCCGGGCTTTCCCCGGGGTGCGGTTCCACACAGTAAGGGAGTGACCCGCTGCCAACAGGCGGGTCACCATCCGGTGACCCATCAGGCCAATACCTAAAAAGGCGATGGAGCGGGGTTCAGACATAGGGAGGAGAGCCTCAGGCAGAGGGGTGCATCAGGCAACCATCTGCATTCGGATTTTCTTCATGGCGTTCTTCTCAAGCTGCCGGATACGTTCTGCCGACACCCCGTACCTGTCCGCCAGCTCGTGCAGGGTGGACTTGCTATCCGACAACCAGCGCTCCCGCAGAATATCCTGGCTGCGCTCATCCAACTCTGCCAGGGCGCTCATCAGGCGACCATTGGTGTCTTCAGTCCAGTCAGTGGACTCAAGCATTGTCGCCGGGTTCTGCCGGTGGTCCTGCAGGTAATGGGCCGGTGCCTGCCAGGCGGCTTCGTCGTCATCGTCCATGGGGCCATCAAAAGAGGCATCATGGGAGGACATACGGCCTTCCATTTCCCGCACCACCTTGGGGGCAACCCCCAGGTCATCGGCAATGGCATCCACTTCGTTGCTGTTGAGCCACTCAAGGCGCTTTTTTGAGCTGCGCAGGTTAAAGAACAGCTTGCGCTGGGCCTTGGTGGTGGCCACTTTCACGATGCGCCAGTTGCGCAGAATAAACTCGTGAATCTCTGCCTTGATCCAGTGCACCGCAAAGGACACCAGGCGCACCCCGAATTCCGGGTTGAAGCGCTTCACCGCTTTCATCAGACCCACGTTACCTTCCTGGATCAGATCAGACTGAGCCAGACCGTAACCGGAATAACTGCGGGCGATATGCACCACAAAGCGCAGATGGGACAACACCATCTGCCGTGCCGCTTCCAGGTCACCTTCATGGTGTAGCCGGTGAGCCAGATCGCGCTCTTCCTCAACAGTCAGCACCGGGATCTGGCTAACGGTTTGGATATAACTTTCCAGATTCGCACCTGGAACCAGATTGTGCCTCAACTGTAACTCCTTGCTCATAAATTGGGTCTCCCTTGATACGCGGAACCTCAACCCCCAGATTAACACAGGCTGCCATAGTGGAGCCATGACGCCAGTCAGACCCGGGGGGAAGTCAACGGGCTGACGGGTAAAATATAGTGTTTATATTGCGCCAACCCTGGCATTTTTCAATAGGTAGTAGTGCCAAGATCTCTTAGGCAGGAAGAACAGCACTGATAAAGGAAAGTTCCCCCACATCCAGGCAGTCATTTGCACCCCTGTAACATCTGCGGCTTCAAGGCCACGGGAGCGGGTTTTATTGTTCATTTGCATGATTTCATCGGTTATTCCCGGTCTCACCCCTGCCACTGATCCATTTCTTCACTCGCCCTCAAATACTGAAGCAGGGGAAAGAACCTGGTTCTCTCCCAGGAGGAACTGGTCCGATGACGACTAAGCACCCGGTTATTGCCATTATTGGACTCGGCTATGTGGGACTGCCTTTAGCTGTGGAATTTGGCAAACAGTACCGCACCATCGGCTTTGACATTGATGGTGAGCGTATCCAGCAGCTGATGGATGGTGTTGACCGCACCCGGGAGGTGGAACCGGAGCTGCTGCAACAGGCCCAGCATCTGACCTTCAGCGATCAGATCAGCGCCATGCAGGACGCTACCGTGTTTATTGTCACTGTACCCACGCCCATCGACGTGTTTAAAACCCCGGATCTGGGACCCTTGCGCGGCGCCTCACGCACCGTGGCCAAGGCACTCAAAGTCGGCGACACGGTGATCTATGAGTCTACCGTTTACCCCGGTGCCACCGAAGAGGTGTGCGTACCCCTGCTTGAAGCCGGCAGCGGCCTGGTCTTTAACCGGGACTTTACCGCAGGCTACAGCCCGGAACGGGTCAACCCCGGGGACAAGGAACACCGCATTGCCAGCATTCGGAAAGTTACCTCTGGCTCCACCCCACAGGCGGCAGACTTTATTGACGGCCTGTATCGCTCGGTGATTACCGCCGGGACCCACAAAGCCACTTCCATCAAAGTGGCGGAAGCCGCCAAGGTGATCGAGAATACCCAGCGGGATGTGAACATCGCCCTGGTAAACGAACTGACTCTGATTTTTGAGAAACTGGACATTGATACCCAGGAGATACTGGAAGCCGCCGCCACCAAATGGAACTTCCTCCCTTTCCGCCCCGGCCTGGTAGGAGGCCACTGCATCGGCGTCGACCCCTATTACCTGACCTACAAGGCCCAGGCCGTGGGTCATCATCCGGAGATGATTCTCTCCGGGCGGCGTATTAACGACAGTATGGGCCCCTATATCGCCGAGCGGGTCATCAAGCTGATGACCAAAAACCGCATCCCGGTGGTGGATTCCCGGGTGCTGATCATGGGCCTGACGTTCAAGGAAAACTGCCCGGATATTCGCAACACCCGGGTCACTGACCTGATAAAAGAATTCCAGAACTACCACGCCAAGGTGGATGTGTGGGACCCCTGGGCCGATGCCCGCCAGGTCATGGATGAATACGCCCTGGTTATGACGAAAACCCCTGACCGGAACACTTACGACGCCATCATTCTGGCCGTAGGGCACCGTGAGTTTCTGGACTTGAGCCCGGGTCAGATCAGGGCCCTGGGCAAAGAGCGCCACATCCTCTTTGACGTCAAGCATGTGCTGCCCAAAGCCTGCGTGGATGCCCGGCTGTAACCAGGGGGCGCAAGAACAATAACTACTGTTGCAACGCCTTTTCCAGCCGCTCTACCTGCTGTTCAAACCGGCCATAGAGGGTGCGGCTACGCTCCACCTGATCCTGCTCCGCTTCATCCCAGTCACCGGCCCTCTTGAATGCGCCCCCAATCCGGTAGGCGTTGGCGGCAGCGGTCAGGTAAACACCAATGGCAGCGGTGCTTTCCCGGGCATCGGTCACCTTTACCTCAGCATCCGGGTCCGCAGACCAGGACAAGCCCCTGACCAGCCGGTCATCCTGAAAGCCATAGCGCTCCGTACTCTTCAGCAGGCTATCCACCAGCTCCCCGAGGGCCGCCACCGCTTCCGGGCGACGACTCTCAAGATAATCCGTCGTGCCTTCCCTTTCCCGGCTGAACGCAAAGCCCGCCGCCACTTCCATCACAAAACGCCACTGCTGTTGCTGGCTGACTTCCTCAGCATCACCCTGAGCCAGACCCTCCGCAAACCGCACCCGGGCAGGCAGGCCCGAGGGGCCGGCCAAAGCCGCCACCGCCTCAATCTGTTGGGCCACCCGGTCAAACAGCTGCTGCGCCCGCTGCTCATCCGCCTCCTGATCACCAAACAGACTCAACAGTTCATACAGGACTTTATGGCCCCGCAGCAGCGCCCCCAGCTCCACCAGTGAGGTACCGGTGCCATCCCCAAAATCATAGCCCCCCGCAGTAGAGGACCAGGCCTCGTCCAGAGTCTCTGCCAGATCCCTGGCAATCCCGGTTAATGCCTGGCGGTCATACCCCAGGTACGCGCTCAGGCGCTCTTCGGGAATCGTCCCCATATCCCCTTTACCGTCCGGCTTGTACCAGCGCACCCAGGCATAGGCATGGGCCTGCAGGGCCCCAAGACCATGGCTTAAGCTGTGCCTGTCCCAGTCGCTGCTGCCGGGGGTGCGGGTAAATACTCCATCCTGGTAGTAACGGTCGAGCACCTGCCGGCTGGGCATAATCACCAAAGCCAGGGGCTGGAAGTTAATCGCCTGTTGCAGGTCATGCCGGGCAAAACGCCCGCCCCGGTGATGCATCTGATAGGTAAAGGCGGCCAGTGACCAGTGGGCCAGACCGGCGGGCTGGTCGTTGCCCCTGTCCAGGCTGCCGTCCCTGCGCTCCCCTTGCAGCACATCCTGCACCAGCTCCAGCCACAGACCGGCACGCCGGGCCATGGGCTCCCCCGCCAGGGCCTCAGAGTACTGCTTATGGCCCATTTCTGAATCCCGCTGGGTAGCGGCGATAGTGGCCAGGCCATGCAACAGGGCCAGCCGGTCCATTAAGTCGGTGTGCTCCTGTGCTTCTCCTTCAGGAGAGGCCAACACCTGGTAGACGGGACTGGTGGCCAAAGCCGGGGCGCTCAGCAGTAGCAGACATAACGCCAGGGAACACCGGCGGGGCCACAGAAGGAGGGTTGTTATCATGTCAGACCTCTTGGGCAAGCCCGGTAAGGTAGAAAAAGAACGCATCTGACGGGAACCTCAGCGGGGCTCAATCAGACGCAGGTGCCGCTTCACCGCCAGCCAGGACCCCAGCCAGCCAAAGCCCATGGCCACTGCCAGCAGTGACAGCAGACCGCTGAAGGGCAGCCGCAGCAGGCTGAAATCGCTGTGATACAGGGCGGCCAGCTGATCCACCGGGGCACTCAGCCACCACAGGGCCACCTCCACCAGCCACCAGGCCAGCAGCCCCCCCAGCAGACCGGACCAGAGGCCGGTATACAGAAAGGGGCGGCGCACAAAGGTGTCGCTGCCACCCACCAGTTTCACCACCAGAATCTCACTGCGGCGGTTCTCGATGGCCATGCGGATGCTATTGCCGATCACCAGCACTACCGCCACACCCAGCAGCAGCCCCAGCACCAGCACGGCCTGGCGCATCAGCTCTGCGATGGCATTCAGGCGCTGCAGCCAGGCCATATCCAGCTGCACCTGGGCCACCTGATCCAGGGACTCCAGGCTGGCCATCAGCGCCTCAAGCACTGCCTCCTGGCGGTAATCCTGGGCCGGGGTCATGATCAGGGTATGGGGCAGCGGGTTGCTGTCCAGGTACTCCAGGGCATCCTGCAGCCCCGCCTGCTCACGGAAATCCTCCAGGGCCTGGTCCCGGTGAATAAACACCACCTCAGACAGCTCATCCCGGGCCTGCCACTGCTGCTGCAGTTCCCGGGCCTGTTCCTCGCCGGTGTCATCCGCCAGATACACCGCGATCCGGGCGGTGTCCTGCCAGTCGCCGCTTAACTGCTGCACACTGGCCAGCACCAGCAACAGCACCACCGGCAAGGCCAGGGCAATGGCGATCACCATGCCCGTCATCATGCTCGACAGGGGGGCTTTATAGAGCCGGTCGGCACTGTCCCTGGCGCTGGTACGGTGGTGCTGCAAATAACTGTCCAGCTGCTCACGCCAGGCACCCCGGGCCTGGGCAGCACCCCGGCGGCGGGGGGGCGGGGGCGGCATGGGGGGACGACGGGATGACGGCTTGTTGGAGGATGCGCCTTTAGCCATGGGCAGGCTCCTGCACCCGCTGACCACCACGGATCAGGCGGCCCTGGTCCAGGGTCATCACCGGGCGCCCCAGGCGCTCTACCAGGGCAATATCGTGGGTGGCGATCAGCACCGTGACCCCCACCTGATTGAACTGCTGAAACAGCCCCATAATATCCGCCGACAGGGCCGGGTCCAGGTTACCGGTGGGCTCATCCGCCAGCAGCAAAGAGGGCTTGTTCACCACGGCCCGGGCGATGCCGATACGCTGCTGCTCACCCCCGGAGAGTTGCACCGGGGACATTTTCTCTTTACTCAGCAGGCCCACCTTATCCAGTGCTGCCCGCACCCGGCGGGCAATCTCCCGGGGTGGCGTTCCACACACCATCAAAGGCAGGGCCACGTTATCGAACACCGTGCGGTCAAACAGCAACTGGTGGTCCTGGAACACCACACCAATATGCCGGCGCAGATAAGGCACCTGGCGCCGGGGGGTGCGGTCCAGGGCCTGACCGCCCACCAGGATACGACCCTGGGAGGGTCGCTCCATGAGCATAATCAGTTTTAGCAGGGTGCTTTTACCGGCGCCGGAGTGGCCGGTTAAAAAGGCCATCTCCCCCCGGGGAAGGTGGAAGTTGAGGTCCCGCAACGCGGTAAAGCGCTCGCCGTAATGCTTGCTGACATGCTGGAACTCAATCATGGGGCCTCATTATGCTGTCAGCCCCCGGTCAGGCGGGCTTTAATCGAACAGGGCTTGGACAAATTCATCCGCGGCAAAAGGCCGCAGATCTTCAATATTCTCGCCAACGCCGATGTAGCGTATCGGCAACTGCAGCTGCCGGGCAATGGCGAAAATAATACCCCCTTTGGCGGTGCCGTCCAGCTTTGTCAGGGTAATACCGCTGACACCCACCGCCTGCTGGAACACCTGGGCCTGGCTCAGAGCATTCTGACCGGTGCCGGCATCCAGTACCAGCATCACTTCATGGGGGGCTTCCGGGTCGATTTTCTTCATTACCCGAACCACTTTTTCCAGCTCGCTCATCAGATTCTCTTTGTTCTGCAGGCGCCCGGCGGTATCGGCAATCAGTACATCCACCTCTTTGGCCTGGGCGGACTGCAGGGCATCAAAAATCACTGACGCGCTGTCGGCACCGGTGTGCTGCGCCACTACCGGCACCTTATTACGCTCACCCCAGACCTGCAGCTGCTCTACCGCCGCCGCCCGGAAGGTATCCCCGGCGGCCAGCATGACACGCTTGCCTTCGTCCTGAAAACGCCGGGCCATTTTGCCAATGGTGGTGGTCTTGCCCACCCCGTTAACCCCCACCACCAGAATCACAAAGGGCTTCTTGCCACCGCTTAAGTCCAGTGGCGTGGTATGGGGCTCAAGAATATCCCGCAGCTGGGCCTTGAGGGCTTCATGGAGGGCTTGCGGGTCTTTCAGTTCGCTGCGCTTGAGTTGCTCGGTCAGGCTGTCGATAATTTCCCCGGTGGCGGTCATGCCCACGTCTGCCGTCAGCAGCAGGGTTTCCACCTCTTCCATCAGGTCATCATCAATGGTCTTGCGACCGGCAAACAGGCTGGAGAGCCCTTCAGAAAGGTTACCCCGGGTCCGGCTCAGGCCTTCCTGCATGCGCTGGAACAGGGTCTTGGCAGATACTTCCAGCTCAGGCACCGGTTCTGCCACAGGTTCTGGCAGCGGCGCAGCTTCCTGCTTGGCTTCAGCAACCGCCGCCGCTTCACCGGCATCAGCAGCGGCTTCCCCGCTATCGACCAGTTCTTCTTCAGGCCGTTGCTCCACCCGTTTCGGCCGTGGCAGCTGGCGGTGACGGCTCCATACATCCAGAGCAAAACCCAGCAGTAGTAAGAGGCCAAGCAAAGCCATTAATAAATCAGGGGTGATCATAGCGGTTCCTGTGGTTATTTAGCGGTGCTGTGGCACCAGCGCTGCGGTAAGCCCGCCATTCTAACGCCCCGGCTGCCCGGGGCCAAATTGTGTCGTCACCGCCACAGGGCTACCATTGGCATCTGTTTCCTCCACCGGAAGATTTCCACCATGGCACCACAAGGCACCCGACCCGGCAAAAGCCGCCGCAAAGGCCCCGTTGAGCAAGGGCAGTTGCGCCTGATCGCCGGGGAATGGCGTCGTCGCCAGCTGCAATTTCCGGCAGTGGACGGCGTTCGCCCGACCCCGGACCGGGTGCGGGAGACCCTGTTCAGCTGGCTGCTGCCCCAACTACCCGGCAGCCGCTGCCTGGACCTGTTTGCCGGCAGCGGCGTACTGGGTCTCGAGGCACTGTCCCGGGGGGCTGCTTTTGCCACCTTTGTGGACCAGTCCTCAGGTCTGTGCCGGGCGCTTCGGGACAACCTGGCATTACTCAATGCCAGCCACCGTGGTGAGGTGCAACAACAGTCCTGCCAGGATTTTCTTGCCCGGGGCACTGACAGCCCATGCCAGTTGGTGTTTATGGACCCCCCCTACGGCCAGGGGCTGATTGCCCCCCTGTGCCAGGCCCTGGAACACCATGGCTGGCTGGCTCCCGGGGCGATGATCTGTGTGGAACAGGAAAGCACCGCGGTAGCACCGGTCGTACCCCCCCGCTGGCAGTTGCACCGGCATAAACAGGCGGGCCAGGTCAGTGTGTTCCTGTTTCAGATAAAGGAAAACGGCTAAAAGCGCGCTGAATGTCGCACCGTGGAGCTGAGGCTTATCGCGGCTATAGCCGCTCCCACAGTGAGTTGAACACCACACTGGGAGTCCCACTCAACTGTGGGAGCGGCCATGGCCGCGATAAAGGCCACTCTGCTGACTGGAATGACCCTGCACCGGGAATGAATCGCGGCTATAGCCGCTCCCACAGGGGAAGTCCCACAGGGAATAGTACAGGGGGAATGAAGAGGCAGTAAAAGCGGGGGTCAGTGCCCCCGCCGGAATCAGTTGGTGGGGCGCAGGGTATAGCTGCGCAGGGTGGCCGCAAACTCTTCCAGATACTGCACACCACTTTGCTCCGCATGGTGGCACCAATCCAGCAACGCCTGGATCTTCTCCTGGGGCCGCAGGCCTGAGCGGCGGGCCCAGATGCGCTGCAGTTCCAGGCTCTTCTCATGGAGCAGACGAGCGGTGGCGCTCTCGTTCAGTACCGCTTCGATAGACTGGCGGTCCCGGGGGCGCAGCAGGCCTTCGTCACGGGAAAGCAGCTTGCCTGCCTTGCGGTACAGGGGCTTGAACTCGTCTTCCACCAGTTTACGCTGCTGCCGGAAGACCGGCTCCAGTACCCGCTTACGGTACTGGCGCATAATCTGTAACCGGTTATTGGCGATGGCATGGATGGTATCCATATCAATCTGTTTCTTGCCCGGGGACAGGAACGCAATGGGCTTGATCCCTTTGGGGTGAGCCAGGCCCAGCATCTGGAACAGACGAATCCAGACCCAACCCATATCCAGCTCATACCAACGCCGGGACAGCTTGGCAGAGTTGGGGTAGCTGTGGTGATTGTTATGCAGCTCTTCACCCCCCACCAGAATGCCCCAGGGCACAATGTTATGGGCGTTGTCGGAACATTCGAAATTGCGATAGCCGAAGAAGTGGCCCAGACCGTTAATCACGCCAGCGGCGAAGAAGGGAATCCAGATCATCTGTACCGCCCACATCCAGATACCGTGCACACCAAACAGTGCCAGGTTAATGGCGGCCATGAGCATGATGCCCACGTTACGGTGGCGGGTATAGACATTGCGCTCGACCCAGTCTTCCGGGGTGCGCTGGCCAAACCGTTCCAGGGTTTCCGGGGTGGCGGCGGCCTGATACAGCTCGGCCCCTTCCCACATGACCTTGTTAATACCCAGCACTACCGGACTATGGGGGTCATTCTCGGTTTCACAGGTGGCATGGTGCTTACGGTGAATTGCGGTCCACTCTTTGGTGACAGTACCCGTTGTCAGCCACAGCCAGAAACGGAAGAAATGCGCCAGCGCCGGGTGCAGGTCAACGGCGTTGTGGGCAGAGTGCCGGTGCAGATAGATGGTAACACTGACAATGGTCACATGAGTGAGTGCCAGTACCACCAGTATCAATTGCCAGACCGGCAGGTCGAGTAGACCGAAAAATCCCATAGTGTTACCTCTTGATAATGGCCTGAACCCTGGGGGCAGGCAGCAACGCTCAAAGTGCAGGCGCTGTCTGAAAGGCGGTGGGGTTCTAACCGAAGGTACCATTCTAGCGTACGGGCGTACCTTCTTTAAAGGACCATCCGGTTAAACTTCATTTACAACTGTGAGCCAGTTCCATTTAACCGGGGTACAGAGTCAGCTGGGCTGGCATGGTTCCTCCCCCTTTTATAAACCATGGCATACTGACCCGAAGCTGGGCCAGCCCTTAAACTGTGAACCGTCACACGTAGTGAGGCAATACCGTGCCTGAATTACCCGAAGTGGAAACCACCCGACAGGGCATTACCCCCTACCTGCTGGGGCAGCGTATTGAAAAGCTGTGGCTGCACAACCCCTCCCTGCGCTGGCCGGTGCCTGCCAACCTGCCGGACCTGATGCAGGGACAGACAGTGACCGGCGTCGACCGCCGGGCCAAATACCTGCTGCTGCACCAGGGCGCAGGCACTGCCCTGGTTCACCTGGGCATGTCCGGCAGCCTGCGGGTGAGTGACGCCAGTGAGCCCCTGCGCCGCCACGACCATGTGGAGCTGCGCCTCTCCAGCGGCCACCATCTGCGCTTCAATGACCCCCGCCGCTTTGGCGCCTGGCTGTGGTCCGAAGACTGGCCCGGCCATGCGCTGATCCGGGAGCTGGGACCGGAGCCCCTGGGGGAGCTGTTCACCGGGGATTACCTGTATGCCCGGGCCCGCGGCCGTAAAACCGCCATTAAGGCCTTTATCATGAACAACCATGTGGTGGTGGGGGTGGGCAACATTTACGCCAGTGAAGCCCTGTTTATGGCCGGCATCGACCCGGCCAGGTCCGCCGGGCGCATCAGCCGCGCCCGCCTGGATGCCCTGGTGGTGGCCATTCGCCAGGTGCTGGCCAGCGCCATCGCCCAGGGGGGCACCACCCTGCGGGACTTTATCAACAGCGATGGCAACCCCGGCTATTTCAAACAGTCACTGCTGGTTTACGGCCGGCAGGGCGAGCCCTGCCGCCAGTGCCAGCGACCATTACAGGGGCGGCGAATTGGCCAGCGCAGTACGGTTTACTGCCGCCATTGTCAGGGATAACCCCCCGGTCCCGGCCCCTGAGTATCTGCCAATGGCAACCAATGGGGGCCAATGGTGTCAAGACGCCCACTGGCGCCCTTTCAAAGATGTGAATGTCTGCTAATATCAGTCATAGTTAAGTGAAGAATAACCATCACCCCATACCCGAGGATCCTGAACCGCACCATAATCAGGATCCTGCCCCGAGAATTCAGGAGAACAGCGCAATGCCGGCCAAGATGAAAACTGCACTGGTTACGCTCATGGCGGTACTGTTGTTAACAGTAGGCACCAGTGGCCATGCCCATGCCAGCACCGTCAAAGAAGAACCCTCAGCCATGGCCATGGTAGGTGACGCCCTGTTGGTGCGCCCTGCCATGTTGGCGGTTACCGTGGTTGGCAGTGTGGTCTATACCGTCTCACTGCCCTTCTCCCTGGCCGGTGGCAATGCCGAACAGGCAGGGCACACCCTGGTCGTCGGTCCCGCCAAAACCACCTTTATCCGCTGCCTCGGCTGCACCATGCCAGGCCGCCAGTCTACCAAGGTGGTAGGGCAGGATCAGGACTAGTAAGCTCTGGGCTTGATTGATCAAGCCACAGTGACTCCCGGGAACCGCCCATGATTGATTGGCAGCCGGTCAGCACGGTGCTGTTAGACATGGACGGCACCCTGCTCGATCTTCATTACGACAGCTATTTCTGGCTGACACACCTGCCCCTGCGCTATGCAGAACAACAGCACATTTCCCCGGAACAGGCGAAAAGCCATATTCTTGAACGCATTCACCGTGAACAGGGCACCCTGAACTGGTACTGCGTGGATTACTGGAGCGAACAGCTGCAGCTGGACGTTGCCAGCCTGAAACAGGAAGTCAGCCACAAAATCGGTTTTCGCCCCCATGTGCAGGCCTTTCTGCGCCAGCTGCAACGCAGCCACCAGCGGGTAGTGATTGTCACCAACGCCCACCAGGCAGGCCTGGAACTGAAACTGGCCCGCACCGGCCTGGCCAGCTACGTAGACGCCATTCACACCAGCCACAGCTTCGGCAAGCCCAAAGAAGCCCCGGGCTTCTGGCAGGACCTGCAGCAGGTGGAAGCCTTTGATCCGGCGAAAGCCCTGTTGATTGATGACAGCCTGCCGGTTTTGCGGGCTGCCCGGGACTATGGCATCGGCCAACTGCTGGCGGTGCTGAGTCCGGATACCCAGGCCCCGGCCAATCAGTGTGACGACTTTGCCGCCATTCATCACTTTAATGAACTATTGCCGATTCACAGCAAAGCCCCCTTCCCCGTATAATGTGGCTATGAGCAATCAGACCCCGGACACCCACAGCGATCAGAAAGTCCGCCTGGATAAATGGCTCTGGGCGGCCCGCTTCTTCAAAACCCGTAATATTGCCCGGGAAGCGGTAGACGGTGGCAAAGTCCGCTACGACGACCAGCGGGCCAAGCCAGGTAAAGCCGTGGCAGTGGGTGCACGGATTCGCCTGCGCCAGGGGGTTGATGACCGGGAAGTGATCGTGGAAGCCTTAAGCGACAAACGCCGTGGCGCTCCGGAAGCGCAGCTGCTGTACCGGGAAACCGACACCAGCCTGAGCCAGCGTGAAGATGCCGCCTGGCGTCGCAAAACCCTGCAGGCCGCCACCATGCCACCCCCCCGCCGACCGACGAAAAAACAGCGCCGGGATATACAGCGTTTCAAGGACAACACCCCCGAGTAAGACTCGCTGCACCTGACCAGATCACCGTGTCACATCCTCTTATAAACCCTTCTCAAATTAACAGGGTTGATAATAATTATTGAGAGGTTCTGGACAACGATCGCGGCTATAGCCGCTCCCACAGGTTAAATCAGCACCCAGTGGGGAGGAGTCCTGTGTGGGGGGTACACCACAGCTCCTGCGGTTACCGGTAATGTGCGAGAAATCTGTTTTTACCTTTTAAGGAAGCATCATGAACGACTCCGATACCCTGCAGCGTTTTCTGTTTGATAGTGGCGATGTGCGCGGCGAACTGGTGCAACTGGACAGCGCCCTGCAGGAAGCCCTGGACAAGCACGACTACCCCCCGGCCCTGGCAGCCCTGCTGGGGGAATCCCTGGCCGCCACTGTACTGCTCAGCGCCACCCTGAAAATGAACGGCCGGGTAGCCCTGCAGGCCCGGGGAACCGGCTCCGTGTCGCTGCTGGTGGCAGAGTGTAATGACCAGCGGGGGGTGCGGGGCATTATTCATGGCAGCGCCGACAACGACCAGCAACAACTGGGTGAGCTGCTTGGCCAGGGCCAGCTCACCATTATTCTCGAACCGGAGAACGGCCAGCGCTACCAGGGCATAGTGCCCCTGGAGTCCCCGAACCTGTCCGGCTGCCTGCAGGACTACTTCACCCGCTCTGAACAGCTTTCCACCTTTATACTGCTGGCCTGTAACGGCCAGCAGGCCGCCGGTCTGATGCTGCAGAAAATGCCCGGCAGCACCCGGGACAGCGACCTGTGGGAGCGGGTCACGCAACTGGCCGCCACCACCAGCCAACAGGAACTGCTCACCCTGGCCCCGGATGAACTGCTGCACCGCCTGTTCCACGAAGAACAGCTGCAGCGCTACCCCACCCAGCCAGTGGCTTTCTACTGCCACTGTTCCCGGGAGCGCACAGAAAACGCCCTGCACACCATGGGGGCGCAGGAGTGTTATGAAATGCTGGCCAAAGAAAGCACCATTGCTGTGAACTGCCAGTTCTGCAATCAGCACTACCGCTTTGACCAGTCTGACCTGGAGCGGCTGTTCGGTCCCCCTGAGCGCCATTGAAAGGGGCCAACCGCGCTTTAGACGGTCGTAATTTGACAAACCCTCTGGCATACTAGCGCGCCTGAACGGCACCCGTGTAACGCCGCTCCCGGCGAAGGGGTCCAGGACAAAATACTAAGGGCGAGGTCAACGTGAGTCATACCTACACTGATCTGTGCTCAGCACGACTGGTCGAGCTGGCACTGGAACGGAAAGAAGGGCGCCTGGCCGCCAATGGCGCGCTGGTGGTGGAAACCGGCGAACGGACTGGTCGCTCCCCTGTGGACCGTTTCATTGTGGACGAGCCCAGCACTTCCAGCGACATTCACTGGGGGCCCATTAACCGCCCCTTCGTGGCTGAGAAATTCAGTGCTCTGTGGGACCGTGTGGGCCAGTACCTTAGCGAGCGTGAGCATTTTCTCTCTCACGTACACGTGGGTTCCGACCCCGGTCATTACATCCCCGTGGCCATGACCACCGAGACCGCCTGGCAGAACCTGTTTGGCCGTAATCTGTTTATCTGCCCGGACGAGTACAACGTCAGCGACCGTCCCCAGTGGCAGATCCGCAGCGCCGCCAACTTCGAGTGTATCCCTGAGCGTGACGGCACCAACAGCGACGGCTGTGTCATCATCAACTTCGCCACCCGCCAGGTACTCATTGCCGGCATGCACTACGCCGGTGAAATGAAGAAGGCCATGTTCTCGGTGCAGAACTTCCTGCTCCCCGCCAACGATGTGCTGCCCATGCACTGCTCCGCCAACGTTGGCGACGACGGTGAAACCTGCCTGTTCTTCGGCCTGTCCGGCACCGGCAAGACCACCCTGTCTGCGGACCCCACCCGCTTCCTCATCGGCGACGATGAACACGCCTGGGGTGAAGGCACGGTATTCAACCTGGAAGGTGGCTGCTACGCCAAGACCATCGACCTGTCACAAAAGAACGAACCCATTATCTGGGACGCCATCCGCTTTGGCGCCCTGGTTGAGAACGTCGCTGTAGACGAAGACACCCGCATACCGGATTACAGCGACACCAGCCTCACTGAAAACGGCCGTTGCGCGTACCCCCTGGAGCACGTTGAAAAGCGGGTTGAAGCCAACCTGGCCGGCGAGCCCAAGGCCATTGTCTTCCTCACCTGCGACATGACCGGCGTACTGCCTCCGGTGTCCATGCTGAGCAAAGAATCCGCCGCCTACCACTTCCTCAGCGGCTACACCGCCCTGGTGGGTTCCACGGAAATGGGCTCTGACAGCAGCCTCAAGTCCACCTTCTCCACCTGCTTCGGCGCGCCCTTTTTCCCGCGTCCTGCAGGGGTGTACGCAGAGCTGCTGATGAAGCGCATGCAGGCCTTCGGCAGCAACGTCTACCTGGTGAACACCGGCTGGACCGGCGGCCCTTACGGTGTTGGCAAGCGCTTCAGCATCCCCACCACCCGTGGCATTATCACCGCCATCCAGTCCGGTGCCCTGGTGAACACCCCCACCACCCATCTGGAAGACCTGAACCTGGACATCCCCCAGGAAGTCCCCGGTGTGGACAGCGAACTGCTGAACCCCCGGGATACCTGGAATGACCCTGCAGCATACGACCAGAAAGCCCAGGAGCTGATCAGCCAGTTCATCGAGAACTTCAAGAAGTTCGATGTGCCTGACTCCATCCTGAACGCCGGACCCCGACTGCTGAAGTGAGCCGCCGGTAATCAAAAAACCCCGCTACGGCGGGGTTTTTTTTGTTTCACGCACCGGCGTGGAACAGGGGACAGACCACGTTTTTTTTAAATGGGGACAGACCACGTTTTTGGCACTTCAAAAAACGTGGTCTGTCC
>REBR01000236.1 GCA_007692645.1 Halomonadaceae bacterium
GCGGCCATGGCCGCTCCCACAGGTAAGACCAGCTGCGCGGTGAGCCATTGCAGAATACGGGTATTCAAAGAGGCTTAAGTAAGTGCGTCCCCATTGAATATAACTGCGCCATCAGGGGTGAGCATTCCTTACTCCTATACTGCCCCAGGCCCTGCAGCTATAAACCCCTGCTGCTAACTGATATCCACTGTTCCCATACTCAATATGTCTTGCGTACCGTTATGTCCACACAAACGTTCCCCCTCTGCCCGTGTTTAAAAAGTGATTACACACTTGTAGAAGACCTTGGATGCTGTTTAAGTGCTCTGGCCCATTGAGCCTAATCAACATATCCCCGTCATCGGAACAGGTTAGTGTCGCAGAGGTGGTATTCAGAACGAGACGGCAATGAAAGTCGCATTAATGGTGAACCTATGGAACTGATCAATCTCCTGGCTGGCGTTTTGCTGGTGTTATTTGGACTGCGCTTTCTGCGCAAGGGTTTTGCCCGGATTATGGGCGGTGACCTGGTGGACTGGTTGCAGGGCTTTACCCGTACCCGGGGCCGCTCACTGGTGGGTGGCATCGCCGGTGGCGTTGTTATGCCCTCTTCCACGGCAACAGCCATGCTTTCGGTGCAGATGACACGGCGGGGAAAGGTCTCCTGGGCTAATGTGCTGGCGGTCTTGCTGGGGGCGCAGTTGGGCACCACGGTGCTGATCCATGTTCTCTCCTTCAACCTGCAGTCCTATGTGGGCATCTTTGTGGCGGGTGGAGCCGGCCTGTTTCTGTTCACAGAGTCTTCCCGCCCCCGGGGCATCGGACAGGCGATGCTGGCCTTTGGTTTTATGCTGATGGGTATGGGCCTTCTGAGCCAGTCTGCCAGTGACCTTGGCGCCATTCCCTCAGTAGAGAATCTGTTCGCGGCACTGGGGGAATTACCCTGGCTGTTCCTTATTGGCGCCGTTGTGCTGACCATGCTGGTGCAGAGTGCTACCGCATCCATTGCGGTGGCCCTGGCGCTGGTTGCCAGCGGTCAGGTGGATCTGACCATGCTGCTGCTGTGGGTATTCGGTGCCAACATCGGCCTGTCCCTGACCGTACTGATGGCGGGATGGGGTGAGACTCAGGGACAGCGCCTGGGGATGGCCACACTGCTGGTCAAGATGCCTCTGGCACTGGTGGCAGCTGCCCTGCTGATCACCCTGCCGGAAATCAACCTGAATGGCTTGCCCGGCGCACTGCCGCAACAGGCGGCATGGGCCCATACCCTGTTTAACCTGGCGGCCGTTATCGCGATCTTTTTTGCCAACACCCTTGAGCGGTGGGTGACCGTCCTGATACCGGCACCTGCCATCACAGCACCGGTACGGGCCACCCGTCTGGACCCGCTGCTACTCCAGAACCCGGCCCTTGCCACCAATGCGGCGTTGCGGGAAACCCTGCAGATCTTCGACAGTCTTCATCTGATGCTGGAAAGCCTGATGAAGGCGCTTGAATCAGGGGACCTGGCAGCGAATTCCAGAGCTGAGGTGGCGCGGCGCGGCCGGGAGATTAGGGCCGTGAGCGACGAGGTGGTTATCTTTCTGGATGGTATTCCCGATGACTCCCTGAGCGAAGCAGACCAGGCCCTGAAGGAGGCCATGGATGACTTGATGCGGGAGATGCCCTTTATCGTGCGGGCCCTTGGCCCGGACCTGCGGGACGCCATTGAACGGTTGTTAAACAGCGGCACCGAACCCCTGACAGCATCACAACCGCTACTGGTGGAGGCTGCTGCCCGACTTAAGCAGCAGCTCAATACCATTGCCCGCATGCTGATGCGGGAGAAGCCAAAACTGGGCCGTAAGGTGCTAGAGCGGAAACAGAACAACAGCCGCTGGCTGATCCAGGCAAAGCGTAACCATGTGGGGTTGCCGTACCCGGCCTGGGAGATGCTTGATGGGTTTCAGGAGCTGAATCGGCGGTTGAGTGGGGTGACCTATGTGTATTGTCGTAGTGAGCTTGAGGAGAAGGTATGAGGAGTCAGCGGGGAGTCAGCGGGGACAGACCACGTTTTATCGTTAAATGGGGACAGACCACGTTTTTTTGAATTCCAAAAACGTGGTCTGTCCCCATTTAACGATAAAACGTGGTCTGTCCCCTTTCCCCCGTCTGTCCCCTTTACCCCGTCAGCTTCTTTTTGACTCCCTGTCCGATCTGGTCAGCAATCAGATACAGGCAGGGTATCACCGCCAGCGTCAGGAACATGGATACCAGCAAACCGCCCACCACAGTCAACGCCAGGGGCCGCATAATCTCCGCACCCTCCCCCAAACCAATCGCCAGAGGCAGCATGCCCAGCACGGTGGTGGAGGTGGTCATCAGGATCGGGCGCAAACGCACCTGGCAGGCGTTGACCACGGCGTCCCACACCGGCAGGTCCTGCTCCCGGCGGCCGATTTCAATGTATTCCAGTAGCAGGATGGCATTGTTCACCACGATGCCAATCAGCAGCACCATGCCGATCATCACCGGGGCTGACAGGGCGGTACCGGTGGCCCAGAGCATGGCGGCGACACCGATCAGTGCCAGGGGGGCGGCGGCGAGGATGACCAGGGGGTTGGTGAGGCGTTCGTATTGCACGGCCAGCACCACCAGCACCAGGAACAAAGAAAGCAGGATGACGGTACGCAGTTCCTGCTGGGTGTCCTGAATGGTGTCCCACTGGCCGCCAAAGATCAGGCTGTAGTCGTCGGGGATATCCAGTTCGCTGATGCGGGCTTCCACTTCCTGCATGATGGTGGCCACATCTGCCACTTCGGTATTAATGTCGCCGTTCACCCGCACAATGCGGCTCTGGTTTTCCCGCTCAATGTGGGCCGAGCCTTCTCCCAATTCGAAGCGGGCCACATCCCCCAGGAGTATCGGCTGGCCGTTTTCCCGGAACAGCATCAGTTGGCCCAGTGTCTCCGTGTCTGCCACGGCGGCCCGGGGCAGGCGCAGGCGGATGTCGTAATCCTGATTGTGGGAGGAGTAGCGGGTGGGCACATAGCCGTCCACGGCATCGCGGATGGCACGGCCCACATCCCCGGTGCGCAGTCCCAGGCTGGCGGCCCGGTCACGGTCCACAAAGACCCGCATCAGGGGGTTCTCGTCATCCCGCCCTACGTCCACCCCTTCCAGACCGGGAATGCCCTGCAGGGCATCGTTGATGCGGTAAGCGGTTTCCCGCAGCCCTTCCAGGTCGCCACCGGTAACACCGATGGACAGGTCATCCCCCTGGGCGGTGAAACGCAGGCCGTCAATCTGTGGCGGGCGCACGCTGATGCGGGCGCCGGGCATATCCAGGGCATCCAGGGCTTCCTGGGTCTGCTGCACCCAGCGGCCGGCACTCAGTTCCGGGCGTTCAGAAGCGGGTTTGAGTTGCACCCGCATGTTGGCGGTGCCCGGGCGTTCATTAATGGTGCCGCCACCCAGGTGCCCCCCCACCATGGTAAAGACGGTGTCCACATAAGGCTGCTGTGAAATCACTTCTTCAATTTGCCGGGCTGATTCGCTGGTGGCGGTGGGGGTCACCCCCGGGGGCAGTACCATACGGATGGAGACATCCCCATCATCCACCTGGGGCAGAAACTCCTGGCCCAGGGTGCCCAGCAATTGTACAGCGCCGATTAGCAGGGCCAGAGCACCACCGGCCACCAGCCAGCGCAGGCGCAGCAGCCGGGGGATCAATCTGGCGTAGCGGTTGCCCAGACCGGTGATCAGCCGGTTGAAACCACGGATCAGACCGGTATCCGCCAACCCACTGGAATAACGCACCTCACCCAGCAACGCCGCCCCCATGGGGATCAGGGTCAGTGCCGCCGCCAGGGTGGCGAGAATGGCAAAGGACAGGGTCAGGATCAGGTCACGGAAGATCAGTGCCGCCATGCCGGTAATCAGCAGGAAAGGCAATACTGCCGCGAGATTGGTGAGGGTGCCGGCGGTGATGGCCGAGAACACTTCCCGGGTGCCGGAATGGGCCGCCTCCCGGTGATCCTTGCCCAGTTGCTCCCGGTGCCGGTAGATGTTCTCCAGTACCACAATGCCGTTATCCAGCAGCAGGCCCACCCCCAGGGCCAGGCCACCCAGGCTGATAATGTTCAGGGTCAGGTTGCCTGCCCCCATCAGAGCGAAGGTGGCCATCAGGGCGATAGGAATAGACAGGCCGATAACGAAGGCCTTGCGCAGGCTGCCCAGAAACAGCAACACCATGAGCATGGCGAGCACTGCCCCGAGCAGTGCGGCGGTGCCGACGCTGGTGATGGCGCCGCGGATAAAGAAGGAGGGGTCGGTGGTGGGCTGGTAGTCGATATCTTCCGGCAGAAAGCCGGAACGCTCCAGGCGGCGGATGCTGTCATTGATGGCATCCACCACTTCCACGGTGTTGGCATCCGGGAGTTTATACACGGATAACTGGGCCGCTTCGTTGCCATTCAAGCGCACAAACAGCCGCTGCTCCCGCTGGCCATCCCGCACCTCCGCCAGCTCCCTCAGACGCACATGGCGATGGGGGCATCGGGAATGGCGATCATCACGTCCTGAATCTGCACCACGGACTGAAACAGTCCATCGATACGGGCCATTACATCGTAGCTGTCAGAGGTGACCCAACCGGCGGCAATATCCAGGTTCTCTTCCGCCAGGGCGTGACCGATATGACCCATGGAGAGGCCATAACTGAGCATGCGCTCCTGATCGATAATGACTTCAATTTCCCGCTCCATGCCGCCAGCGGCTTCCACCCCGGAGATACCGGGTACCGTCAGCAAATGGGGGGCCAGCTCGTTCTCCACCCAGTCCCGCACCTCTACCTCGGAACGGGTGGAGGAGCTGAACCCGGCCTGCCAGATGGGGTCCTGGGCCGGGTCAAACTTGTACAGGCGTGGTGGCTCAATGTCCGAAGGCATCTGGGTACGGGCCAGCTCGAGATTACGGGCGGCGTCCTGCAGGGCAAGGTCCAGGTTGGTGCCCAGTTCAAAACGCAGGTTGACGTTGGTGCGGCCCTGGGAGGCGCGACTATCGATATCCGCCAGATTCTCTGTGGCGGCCAGGTTACGCTCCAGCACCCGGGTGATCTGCTCTTCCATCACCTCCGGGGCCACCCCGGGGTAGTTCACGGTAACGCGGATATTGGGGTATTCCACCGTGGGCAGCAGATCCACCGGCAGGCGGTCGAGAAAAAACAGCCCCAGCACAAAGACCACCGAGGCGATGGCCAGGGTGCCGATGGGCCGGCGGATGCTGCGGTCAGACAGCGTGATACGTTCAGTCATTCCCGCCACTCGACGATGCGTACGGCTTCACCGTCGCGCCGGTCCCGGGGATTGGTGGCCAGGATAGTGTCCCCCTTTTCCAGCCCTTCGGTGATCTCTGTCCATTGGCCGCGAACAATGCCCGGGGTCACTTCCTGCCGCTCCAGTTGGTCATCCCGCACCCGGTAAACAAAGGGGCCAGCATCTCCGGTGCCTTCTGTACCCACTGCCAGGGTGGGTATGGCGAGAATGTCCTCCCGCCGGTCAATGGGCATGGCCAGGCGCACCAGGTAACCAGGCCTTACTCCCCGTTCAAAGGCATCCTCAGGCAGGGTGATTTCAACCGGCACCCGGCGGCTGTCGCTTTCAGCGCTGGGGTAGATGCGGCGGATCTCCCCTTCCAGGGTCTCGCCGGGCAACGCATCCACCTGCAACGGCACGGAGTCCCCCGGCTTCAGGTAGCGGACATCCAGTTCAGACACCCCGAAGCGCACCACCAGGGTAGTCATGTCGGCAATGGAAAAGAGCATGTCCTGCTCCTGCACATGCTCCCCAGGCTCCACATAGCGCCCAGTCACCTGCCCGCTGATAGGCGTGGTGATTTCGCCGAAGCCGACACGGGCCTGGCGCAGTTCGGTTTCACTACTGGCCACCTGTAAATCGGCCCGGGCCTGCTGGTATTCCGCTGAGCTCAGGGAGTTGCGCTGATAAAGTTCACGGGTACGATCGTAAGTGAGCTGCGCCTGCTCTTCCATGGCCCGGGCCCGGGTTAGCTCTGCCCGTTGTTCTGCCATGTCCAGGGAAGCCAGCAGATCACCGGCCGCTACCCCGTCACCTTCTTCAATGGATAAATCCTGGAGGTTGCCACTAATGCGGGCATGGACCCGCACATGCTCTCTCGCCGCCACCAGTGCAGACAGGGAGAGTGAACGGGACAGCTCCCGGGTGGTGACTTCGTGGGCGGCAATGGCCACGCTATCGTCAACCTCACTTTCCTCCGCATCGCCAGATGAACAGGCTGCCAGGGAGGTTAGTATCAGGAGAATGATGCAAACCCCTGTGAGCTGCTCACGGGCACGACACCAGGACATGACGCTGGTTCCTATATAATGACTTTGCAGGGAATCAATTTGACGCTCTGAGTGTATCAGACGCTGTTATCCATGGCTGCCATGGCGGGAGTATTCAGGAGGATCACGTATTGCGGAGAGAGTGAAGAGATAGCAGGGAGAGAATGGGCAGGCCGGATGTCTGGACTGCCCGGGAATCTAATGAAAAGCGTTCTATTGCGCAAACAGCCAATTAAAAATCATCGCACCGAGAAACCACAACAATGCTAAGGCTGCGGGTGCAAGAAAAAGCCGAAGTTGATTCAAGGGCCTGATGCGAATAAGAGATAACAGGTTGCTTATACCCCGAATAATAAACAGCAGCATCAACCCATAAAGAATGATACCCACAATACTGATCAGATCATTGACGTTAGGGTAATCGGTTAAACCGAAGGCCAGAAGAAAATGCCAAACCTCGGAAAAACTCAGTATCGGGAATACGATGGCGTAATAGTAAAACCCCGCAATAAACCAGTAGGGTGCAGGTAACAGATACCATTCCGTGGCCTGAATTCCCAGCCAGTAAAGCCCATAACCTACCGCAGCAATAACCATTAGGACTGCCACTGTCTGGATCGCTTCCGGAGAGGGCCCTTCAACGACTCTGACTTCCTGCACCATCTCAATAACTCCTTGAGTACAAATTGGTTTTAATTGTGGCGTTGGCCGGCACACCATCGATGGGCGCAATAGAGTTACGCCGGTTACAGTTAGGTAATATTGGTAGGGAGCAACCTTAGACGGTGGTGGGGATGGTGTCAATTTCACAGAAAAGCAGTCTGCAGGCACTCAAAGACCCATCAGAGATAAACACTGTGCGATAGTGGTGCATGGGAAGCTCCCCCGTTAGTTGCCCCTAAGGCTTAATCTGATTCAGGGATATGACGGTAGAGTGACGGCTTTGAAACGGTTCCATGAAGCTTGTTTTAAATGGGGCGTTTTAAAACGCAAAAAAAGGCCCGGACTTTTTAGGGTCCGGGCAAACACACTCACTTGCCAGTAGTGTCTGTTCATCATCAATCTGAAATCCTGGATCTATGCGCCTCTCCTGAAGGCTATGCGCACACCGCTGCCCGGGGGTGTGCAGGTGAAAGTAACCGGCTCATTGGCAGCCAGGAACTGTGACAGCAGTTCCAGGGTGCTTAAGGCCGGAGCCTGGGGGTTAGCTGGGACGAAACGGGCGTTATCGTTCATTACCCAGCTATGGATCTGATCGCCGGATACGGCGTTGGCGATCAGATCACACTCGGGTCTCGGCGCCTTGATGGCGGCCCGCTGCTCCAGCAGCAGCAGGCGCGCCTGGACGTCGCTACGCCCATGATTGGCCGGAGAAATGGTTAATTGCTGGCCGACAATGGGGTTCAGCTCAGAGGGGAATGCCAGTACAAACTGCTCCACAATCACCCGGCGCTCAGGGCCCAATAGCAGGTTGAACACCAGGGCATCCAGGAAGTTACTCACGGAGCCTGATGACCCCTGGTGATCAAAGCCGAAGCCGCGGATCTGGTTCCCCAGATAGGGGGAGTCAACCTGGGTGTTGTCTGCAAACATGCCGATCTTCTGATACATATTGCGCAGGTGCGGTATCTTGAAGTCTTCAGCCACACCCGGCCCTTCAATGGACATGGTGCCATCGGTGCCAAAGAAGCCTTCTTCCGGGCTGAGTTTGTGGCAGCCGTTACAGGTGGCTATCAGGTCGGTGTTGATGGTGTGGTAGATCTCCTCACCTTCGGCCTGAACCGGCGTCAGGCTGTTGTCCAGCTTACGGATCGGGTTCGGCGGATAGGACAACTGCAGGGCAAAGTCGGTGAATTTGTCCATCTCTTCCCGGGGCAACTCCTGCTCCCGGCCCAGTAGCCCCACAAAGGCTTCATTGAATTCCTTGAAGGCCGCCTCTTCCAGAGTTTCACCCCGCTGCCGGTTCTGGCCGGTACGGTCCCCGCGCCAGTGCATGGGTCCCTTGCCCCGCATGCCCCGCAGACTCTGGGTCATCATGGGGCCTTTCATGGGGTGCAGAGTGGCGTTACGGCCTATGGAGGGGATGTTTTCATTGTATGCATTGGGGTTGTCTAC
>REBR01000119.1 GCA_007692645.1 Halomonadaceae bacterium
TGAAAGCCTGCAAGGCAAAAGAGGAAACCCTGAACAGCCTGTTAAGCGGCCTGTTTCTCATGGCCACCCGGGATGTGATTGGCGACCTGGCGGAACCCACCAGCCTGTTAATGAGTTCTGCCGCCAATGTGCGCCCCAAGCTACAGGGCAACTTTGCCAAAGAGGTGGGCTATTACGCCACCGGCTTCGAGTCCCGCTACACCCTCGCCCCTGAGGTCAGTGTCTGGCAGCTGGCCCGGCAGGTCAGCAATACGGTCAAGAGTAAATTCACCAGCGACAATATTGCCCTGGGCATCTTCCTCAAGCGGTTTGTACTGCTGTACAAGAAGCGCCCCCAGGATCTTCTGTCAGCTATTGCCCGGTTCAACAAGACCAATATCCACCTCACTAACCTGGGGCGTCTGTTTATGCAGACGGATTACGGCAACCTGAAAGTGAAACGCTTATTGGCCCTGCCCAGTGTGCAGTTCATGAGCAAGCCCGTGGTCTGCCTTGAGACCCATACCTTTAACGGCAGCCTGCAACTGACCTTCAGCTACCCCTCCCCGGTGACTGACCCGGCATTTGTTCAGCAGTTGATCAACCGCTTCGACCGGCTGCTCCACGAGGTGGCCAGCGGTCGCGAAACCCAGCCCAGGGCACAAGAACAAGAAGGAAAACACCATGTCCCCGCAAAACTTTAGTCTTGATCAGTTACAGGCCGAAGATAGCCACGACTTTGTCACCACCTATACCCCCAAGGGGGATGCCAGCCTGGCAACCCTCCAGGGCATACTGGAACATAACCGGGAATTTTTTACCGCTAAAATTGCCGAGCGGGGGGTATTGCTGTTCCGTGGCTTTAACAGCGGCAGCCATCAGGACTTTCACTCCCTGGTAGAGCATGGCATGGGTATGGAGCCCTGGAATGCGTTCAATATGAAAAAAATGCCGGGCTTCATCACCAGCTGGCTGCGCCAGTACAGTGAGAAGCTGGTGGGGGGCGGTGATTATCGTCGCTATCTCGACAAGGACACAGTTCGCCTTGGGCCTGTAGAGGCCGCCATTCAGGGCCCTCATACGGAGGGGGCGATCCGCTCAGAGCGCTCCCGGTACATTGCCCTGTGTTGTTTTGAGCCCGCACCTTACCGGGCAGAAACCGGCATGGCTGACCTGCATGAAGCCTATAAGGCGCTGCCAGAGGCGCTGCAGGCCAAATACGACCGGGCCTGGAACCGCTTCTATTACCGTTCTGCCCGCCCCCTGAACTGGTTTGACCGGCTGATGCTGAGCTTCAGCCCTTTCGACGTTATCAAACGCCCCGATGGCCGGGCCGATCTGGCCCTGCCCCCCTGCCCGTCGGTATGTACCGTGCCGGAAACCGGCAATGTCTGCGTCCAGCCCTGGGCATTTGCCCGCAATACCAACCCACAGGCCCATAAGGCGGCACAGGAGGTGTTCACGGACCGGGGGGAGCTGAAACCGGACTCCACCGCTGCAAACATGAGCCTTACCTGGGAGCTGTGTGATGAAAGCGGTACGGCAGTGGAGTGGAGTGAAGAGGAACAGCAACTGCTGTTCGCCACCATCTACCGCAAAGCCCTGCTGATGGAATGGCAGAAAGGGGATATCGCCTTTGTGGACAATGTGCGTATCGGCCACTGGCGTATGAACGGGGAACAGGGGGAGCGTAAGCTGGTGCAGATTCAGGCCACAAACTTCAACGCCGAACCCTATCACCCCTCACGCCTGGAGCAGGTTAGCACCTGAGGCGTTCAATGGCCGCTTCCACATTACCCTGCAAAAGCTGCTACAGCCACGGTCAGTACACTCCTCAGGCCGGGGTCTGGTCTGCTTTTTTCTGCTTGAGTTCCTGCATGTGTTGTTTCGTCAGTGCCAGAAAGCGGGGAGTGATACCCACGTCTTCGTAGATTTCATAGCCGTCTTCATCCACGGCGACCACCTTGTTGCCCTCCACATAGGGAAAGCCACTTTCCAGCTCGTCCATGGCGGCTGACAGCAGATTGCGCAGCAGCGACTCCCGGGAACGCACCGGATAACGTCTCGCCAGATCGCTAAGGCGGGCTTCGGCGGCATCGGACAGCTGTACCGAATGGACAGTGCGGCTAAGGCGACCGCGGGCATGCTTTTCCCAGTAATCCACCAGTTCACGAATTTTCATGGGCACTCTCCTGTTGGCCACTACATAATACGAGTAGTGTCCCATCCGGCTGATTCATTAACCGGACGGGACACTAGTATCAGTGTAACGCCTTTTGCGGTAATGGCAGACTGACAACCCTAATGGATTGTACTTACCCGGTTCAGTTAACGCCGCTGCTGCTCTTTAGCCCGGCGCCACAGCTCTTCCAGTGCCGCAAACTCCCGCTGACTGAAGCCGTCATTGCTCTCCCCTTCCTCCTGCAACAGGGCCTCCATGGTGCGGAAGCGCTGTTCAAACTTGCGGTTGGCACGGCGCAGGGCCTGTTCCGGGTCCAGATCCATAAAGCGGGCCAGGTTGACGCAGACGAACAGCAGATCCCCCAGCTCATCTTCCATGGCATCAGGATCCCCTTCCCCCCGCTGCCAGGCCTCTTTCAATTCGTTACTTTCTTCCGTGAGTTTGTGGAATACGGCCCCGGTATCCGGCCAGTCAAAGCCCAGGCGGGAGGCTTTCTGCTGCAGTTTCCGGGCCCGCACAAACCCGGGCAAACCGGACCCGACACTGTCCATAGCGCTGGCGGGCTGAACCGGCGCTGCCCCCTTGAGGGCTTTTTCTTCGGCTTTGATCCGCTGCCACTGCTCAGCCAGAGCGGCATCGTCGAGTGCTGTGCTGGCGGTATTGCGGGACTCCAGGGTGCCATCCGGAAAAATATGGGGGTGGCGCCGCAGCAGCTTACGCACGATCCCGTCCACCACATCGGTAAAATCAAAACGACCTTCTTCTTCCCCCATGCGGGCATAGAAGATCACCTGAAACAGCAGGTCCCCCAGTTCATCCGGCAAGTGGTCATAGTCCCCCTGCTCAATGGCTTCCGCCACTTCGTAGGCTTCCTCAATGGTATGGGGCACGATGCTGCGATAATCCTGCTGCAGGTCCCACGGACAGCCCCCGTCCGGGTCCCGCAAGCGGGCCATCAGCCGGTGCAGGTCCGCCAGCTGGTAGCGCTCCCGGGAGCCCCTCTGTGGGTTATCCGGTTTATTGCACATGGCGACGCTTTACCTCCAGCACGTTGGGTAACTGGCGGATACGGGCAAGCAGTTTGGCCAGTTCGTCAATGTCATGCACTTCAATGCTAAGGGTGATCTGAGCCGTGTGGTCATCCTGATCACGGGCCGTGTTCATGGCCAGCACATTGATTTTCTGGTTCGCCAGTATCACCGTGATGTCCCGCAACAGGCCGGACCGGTCATAAGCCTGTACATCCACGGAAACCGGATAGCCTTTTTGCGGCTGCTGCCCCCAACTCACCTCTATAACCCGCATGGCCTCACTCTCCTGCAGCTGCAGCAGATTGAGGCAGTCTTGACGGTGCACGGATACGCCACGGCCAACGGTTACATAACCCACTATTGGATCCCCGGGGACCGGGCTGCAGCAGCGGGCCATGGCGGTTTTCAGGTTGCCAACCCCGTGGATAAACACCTCCGGCTCGCCCCGGCTGGGGCGGGCGCGACGCTTGGGCAGCTGCAAATCCAGTTGCCGGCTATGGGGTTCCATCTGCTGCTGGGCTGCATTGATCACCTGGGAGGGTTTGAGATCCCCTGCCCCCACTGCCGCAAACATGTCGTCAGCACTGTGATAATTGACCTTTTCCGCCAGCCGCTCCAGATTCACATCCCGCAGTGACAAGCGGCCAAACTCATCATCCAGCACGGCGCGGCCATCGGCAATGTTCTGGTCCCGGTCCTGCAGCTTGAACCAGTGATTGACCTTGGCCCGGGCCCGGGAAGTCTGAATATAGCCCAGGCCGGGGTTCAGCCAGTCCCGGCTGGGGGCCGGATTATTGCCTGTAAGAATATGCACCTGCTCACCGGTTTTCAGGGGCCGGGTCAGGGGAATAATGCGCCCGTTAACCTTGGCGCCCCGGCAGGCATGGCCCACTTCCGTGTGCACCCGATAGGCGAAGTCCACCGCGGTGGCCCCCTGGGGCAAATCCACCACATGGCCTTCCGGGGTGAACACATAGACCCGGTCTGAGCTGACATCGTTGCGCAACTGGTCCACCAGACCGTTTACATCCCCCAGCTCTTCCTGCCAATCGATCACCTGGCGCAGCCAGTTGATCTTGGCTTCATAGCTGGCAGCGGATTTGCTGCTCTTGTCGGTGCCTTTGTAGCGCCAGTGGGCACAGACCCCAAGCTCCGCATCTTCATGCATATGATGGGTGCGAATCTGCACTTCCATGGTCTTGCCGTCCAGGCCGATCACGGCAGTATGCAGTGACTGGTAGCCGTTTTCCTTGGGGTTGGCGATATAGTCGTCAAACTCATGGGGAATGTGGCGCCACAGGGCGTGAACCACCCCTACAGCGGCATAACAGTCCCGTACTTCCGGTACCAGCACCCGTACCGCCCGCACATCGTGTACCTGGGAAAAGTCGATGCCCTTGCGGCGCATTTTGCGCCAGATGCTGTAGATGTGCTTTGCCCGGCCCGCAACGTCTGCATCAATCCCTGAGTCACCCAGGGCTTCCCGAAGGCTGGCCACCACTTTGCGGATGTAGGCATCCCGGTCGAGGCGCTTTTCATCCAGCAGCTTGGCAATTTTTTTATAGGCAGACTCGTGCAGGTAACGGAAAGACAGATCTTCCAGTTCCCACTTGATATGGCCGATGCCCAGGCGATGAGCCAGGGGGGCATAAATATCAAACACCTCCCGGGCAACCCGCAGGCGCTTCTCTGTGGGGGCGTTTTTCACTGCCCGGATGGCGCAGGTCCGTTCCGCCAGCTTGATCAGGGCGACTCTGACATCATCCACCATGGTCACCAGCATGCGGCGCACATTATCGATCTGGCCCTGGCTCTGGCCCAGGACGTTGCCCTTGAGGGGGTGGTGGATGGTGGTAATCAGGGCCATTTGCTGGACCCCGTCAATCAGTTTGGCAATGGCACTGCCAAAGCCCTGTTCAATTTCGTTCAGGCTGATGCGTTCTTCCCGCACCGCCCGGTACAGCACCGCCGCCACCAGGCTTTCCTGGTCCAGGTGCAGTTCCGTAAGGATCTGGGCCATTTCCAGGCCAGTGGCAAAACTGCTGGCCCCGGGGGCCCACTGGCGCTCTTCCCGCACGGCCCGCTCATCAATGGCGTAGCTCAGGCGGCAGGCTTCTTCCAGCTGGGCGGCATTTTCCAGGGGCATCTGCTGCTGCAGCTGCGCCACCCAGGCGGCAATATCCACCTGGCCGTCACCGTAACTGGCGTAATCTTCACGTACCTTGACCATACTGGCTCGCTTCTTTCCCTGACTGTTTCACCCCTGACGTGGGGCACTCCCGGAACCCCTGTTTTTGACAAACAGGGCCATGGATTCCACGTGGGTGGTGTGGGGGAACATGTCCATCACCCCGGCTTTCTCCAGCCGGTAACCCCGCTGCACCAGTTCCCCGGCATCCCGGGCCAGGGTGGCCGGGTTGCAGGACACATACACAATTCGTTCAGCACCGGCTTCTGCCATACGTTGCACCACTTCCAGGGCCCCGGACCGGGGCGGGTCAATGAGCATTCGGCTGAAACCCTCCCCGGCCCATGGCTGACTGCTGAAATCCTGCTGCAGATCAGCGCTGTGGAAATGACAGTTGGCCAGGTTATTGGTTGCCGCGTTTTCCCGGCCCCGCATTACCATGGCCTCATCCCCTTCCACCGCCACCACTTCCCGGGCCTGAGTCGCCAGTGGCAGGGAAAAATTGCCCAGGCCACAGAACAGATCCAGCACCCGGTCCCCGGGCCCTACCTGCAACCAGTCCAGGGCCTGGTTGATCATGCGCCGGTTTATTTCCCCATTCACCTGGGTAAAGTCCGTGGGGTGAAATGCCAGGGTCAGGGCAAAATCAGGCAACTGGTAATGTAGCCGGTCTGGGCCCTCCCCGGGCAGCGGCCAGATGCGGTGTACTGTGTCTGCCCCCTTGGGCTGCAGGAAAATCTGCAGTTCATGCTGCTGGCCAAAGGCAATGAGACGCTGTGCATCCTGATCCCCCAGGGGGACCATATGACGAAAAACCAGTGCCACCTCGTCATCACCACAGGCCACTTCGATCTGCGGGATTTCCTGATAAATGGACAGTGACACCACAAGGTCCTTCAGGGCCTCAATGCGCTGCCCGACCCTGGGGTCCAGTACCGCACAGTCATGAATAGCGGTAATGAACGGGTTGCGCTTCTCCCGGAAGCCCACCAGCACCTCTTCACGCTTGTAGACATAGCGCACACCCAGGCGCGCCTTGCGCCGGTAGCCCAGGGACTGAGCCACCATGGGAGGCACCATGGTACCCACCTCAATTTGGCCAAAATGCCGTAATTGTTCCCGCAACACCTCTTCCTTGAAGGCAATCTGCGCCTCCGGCGCCATATGCTGCAGGCTGCAACCGCCACAAATATCCGAATGCACACAGGGGGCGGGCACCCGCTGGGGTGACGGGTCTGCAGTGACCTCCAGAGTCCGCAGGCCGTCGTAACGGCGATGCATCTCGGTATAACGGGCGTTCACGGTCTCCCCGGTCAGGGCCCCATCCACAAAGGCAATCTTACCCTCCAGGTGGGCCACTCCCCGGCCTTCATGACTTAAACGTTCGATGGTGCAACTGACCGCTTCTTGCGGCAAGCGCGGCTTGCGGCGGCGTTTGCTCATGCTTTTTCCTGATACTGAAAAATGATGGGTGGGGCCGGTGTCCCGTCTGGGGCACTAACCTGGAAACACACCGGTGGAAAGATAGCGGTCACCCCGGTCGCAGATAATGGCGACAATGGTGGCGTTTTCAACCTTTTTTGAGATCTGTAATGCCGCCGCCACACAGCCACCGGATGAGACACCACAGAAGATGCCTTCCCGGGCCGCCAGGGCGCGCATGGTGTCTTCCGCCTCCTGCTGGCCAATGTCCATGGTGACGTCCACGGCCTTGCCATCAAAAATCTTTGGCAAATACGCGGTTGGCCAGCGGCGAATGCCGGGGATGGATGCGCCGTCTGCCGGTTGCAGACCCACAATCTCAATGTCCGGATTCTGCTCGCGAAAGTAAGCGGAGCAACCCATTACCGTACCGGTGGTCCCCATGGAGCAGACAAAGTGGGTCAGCTTGCCCTGGGTGTCCCGCCAGATCTCCGGGGCAGTGGTGCGGTAATGGGACAGGGGGTTGTCCGGGTTAGCAAACTGGTCCAGTACCCGGCCCTTGCCTTCCCGTTCCATCTGGGCCGCCAGATCACGGGCCCCTTCCATGCTCTGCTCACGGGACACGGTAATGATTTCCGCCCCATAGGCCCGCATGGAAGCCCGGCGCTCTTCGCTCATATTGGCCGGCATGATCAGCACCATGCGGTAGCCTTTAATGGCCGCCGCCATGGCCAGGGCGATACCGGTATTGCCGCTGGTGGCCTCAATCAGGGTGTCCCCGGGGCGAATTTCACCGCGCTTTTCCGCTTCCTGGATCATACTGATGGCAGGCCGGTCTTTCACCGAGCCGGCGGGATTGTTGCCCTCCAGCTTCACCAGCAGCGTATTGCTGGTGTTGCCGGGCAGGCGTTGCAGGCGAACCAGCGGGGTATTGCCGACAAAGTCTTCAATGGTCGGATAAACGATCGGTTGCGACATGCTAAATTCTCCCCCGGGTAAACAGACGGCCATTGACTGGCAGCGGCCTGTGATACACTTCCCAGACAGCGCATATGCCTGTCTGGCGCCGTATGATAACAACAAAGTGGCCCTAACGGGCAGACCGCTGACCACCAGCACGGGACCCTTTTACATGCGACGCTGGGGTATTCGCAAAAAAGTACTGGTTCTAGCCCTGGCCCCGGCCATGGGGCTGCTATTGCTTATGGGCCTGTTCTTCACCCAGAGCTGGATCAGTAACCTGAATCAGCTGTTGCAGGACCGAGGCCAGTCCCTCAGCCGCCAGGCTGCCGCCGCTGCAGAATATGGCGCTTTTACCGGCAATCGCAGCCTATTGTTAAGTGTCGCCAGTGCCCTGTTGCAGGAACAGGATGTGCGCTCCATCACTCTGTATGACATTGATCAGCGCGAACTAGTCCATACAGGCCCCCGTAATCCGTTAGCCCGGGATATCCTGCCGGGGGGCCAGTCTTTGAACAGTAATGTTCAGCCCGGGGTTTTCCGGGGTGAGGGATCCAGCCTGTTTCTGGCACCTATTAAAATGCAGGACCTGATGCTGGAGGGGTTGCCGGGGGAAGATCCACTGGCTCCGGAACAGCCCCAGAGCGCTTTAGGCTGGGCGGTGGTTGAACTCTCCCATGACAACCTGGAAAAAGAGCGCTACCGGGTGCTGTTGGTTAGCCTGGGGCTGATCAGCGGCGGCTTTCTGATTAACTGCCTGATTGCCCTGCGCCTGAGCCGCTCCGTCACCGACCCCATTTACGAGCTGACCCGGGCCACTGCCCGCCTGCGGGAAGGCAAGCTGGATACCCGGGTGTATACCGATGCGGGGCCGGAGCTGGAGCAACTGGAATCCGGCATGAATGCCATGGCCCGGGCCCTGAGCAAAGCCCACAGTGAAATGCAACAGAACGTGGAACAGGCCACTGAGGATCTGCGGGAAACCCTGGAAACCATCGAAATCCAGAATATCGAGCTGGATCTGGCCCGCAAACAAGCCCTGGAAGCCAGCCGCATCAAGTCCGAGTTTCTGGCCAATATGAGCCATGAAATCCGCACTCCCCTGAACGGCATTATCGGCTTCACTGAACTGTTGCTGAAAACCCCCGCCTCCCGGCAGCAGCAGGACCACCTGGATACCATTCGCAAATCCTCGGAAATTCTACTCACCATCATTAATGACATTCTGGATTTCTCCAAGATCGAGGCGGGCAAGCTGATACTGGACCGTGTGCCCTTTACCTTGCGGGACATTATTGAGGATGTGCTGGTGATGCTGGCCCCGGCAGCCCATGAAAAGAATCTGGATCTGGTTTCCATGGTCTATGACGACGTACCCAATGACGTCATGGGTGACCCCCTGCGGGTGAAGCAGGTGATTACCAACCTGGTAAACAATGCCATCAAGTTCACCCAGACCGGGGAAGTGGTGGTGCGGGCCATGTTGGCTGACGATGATGATCAGGAAGCCACGGCCAGCCCTGCCTCGCCCCTGGTCATTCGGCTCAGTGTCACCGATACCGGGGTGGGTCTGTCCCGGGCCCAGCAACAGTCATTGTTCAACGCCTTTAATCAGGCTGACGCCTCCACTGCCCGCCAATACGGCGGCACGGGCCTGGGACTGGTGATTTCCCGGCGGCTGGTGGAAGAAATGGGCGGGGAAATCGGTCTTGAGAGTGAGCTTGGCCGGGGCTCCAGCTTCTGGTTCACACTGGTCACTGAAGAGTCCACCCAGCCCAGTGAAGCCCCCGACCGCAGTGGTCTGAAAGAGGAGCCGGTGCTTTATCTGGAAAGCCAGGCCGCCACTGGTCTGGCCATGGAGCACTTGCTGAGCTGGTGGGGCCTGTCCGTGGAGCGGGTCAACAGCACCGCAGAGATGCTCGACCGGGTACAGCAGGCGCAATCCCGGCAACAGGGGTACAGCGTGGCCATTGTGGGCATTTCCCGTCACCTGCTGCGTTCAGCCCAGTACCGGGAACTGATTTACCAACTGGAGTTCGACTGCGACTGCCGGGTACTGCTGCTGACACCGACGCTCCATGAGGGCCAGGACACCATTGTACACATGGCCTCTGACCACTTGGATAAGCCACTTCGCCGGGACCGACTTTACCGGGCCCTGTTCCGCCTGGTGCATGGCAGCTACCCAGAGGAGCCGGATCTGAATCAGCCCCTGATTGCCCCTCGGGACCCGGACTTTGAACGACCGCCGCGCATTCTGGCGGTGGATGACAATGCCGCCAACCTGAAGCTATTGGTGACCCTGCTGCAGGACCTGCAGTTGCCCGTAGACAGTGCCGTGAGCGGTTACCAGGCCATCAACCAGCTGCAGCAGGAAACCTATGACCTGGTATTTATGGATGTGCAGATGCCCGGTATGGACGGCATCGAAGCCACCAAACGCATACGCCAACTGGATAATGCCAACCGCCAGGTAGCGGTTATCGCCCTCACCGCTCACGCCCTGGCGGAAGAGCAGGAGAAACTACTGGCTTGCGGTTTTGATGGTTACCTGACCAAGCCCATTGATCAGACCCTGATTCAGGACACCATTGGCCGTCGCACCGGTTACCATTTCCCGGAATTGCTGCCACCGGCTCCCCGGGGCTACATTGCCGAAAAACCCACGGTACGCCCCTCCAAACGCAACCAGCGCCCACCCACCGTGGACATTCAGGGGGCTCTAAAACTGACCGGGGGTCGCGGGGATCTGGCAGAGGAAATGCTGGAAATGCTGCTGGGGCAACTGGACGAGGACCGGGCAGAAATTCACCGGGCACTGGCAGCTGAGGACCAGCAGGCACTGCTGGAGCGGGTGCATCGGCTGCATGGTGCCTGCCGCTACTGTGGGGTACCGGCACTGCGCTACTGTGCAGAGGCCCTGGAGATTTCCCTGAAGCGCCAGCAAGGGGATATCAGCGAGCGCCTGGATGACCTGCTGGCTGCCATGACCACCTTACAGCAGTGGGCTGAGGATACCCCCTGGCGCCAGCAGATCCGGCAACCCTCTTAACTGCGCTCCAACGCCACTTGATCCAGCAGCCCGCGCATTTCTGCCACCGCAGGCTTAAGTCCCACAAACAGCGCCCTGGCAATAATGGCATGGCCAATATTCAGTTCATGGATGCCGGGAATCCCGGCGATTGCCCGGGTATTGTGATAATGCAGCCCATGACCGGCGTTGACCTTCAGCCCCAGACCCATGGCGTGGGCGGTAGCCCGTTGCAGGCGCAGCAGCTGTGCCTGCTGTTCTGCCGGGGTGCGGGCATTGGCATACTCACCGGTATGCAGCTCAATGGTGGGCGCCCCGCAGGCTACTGCCCCATCGATCTGGTTAGGCTCCGGGTCAATAAACAGGGAAACTTCAGACCCCAGGTCCGCCAGCTGCTGGCAGGCGCTGGTAATCCGCGCCTTTTGCCCGGCCACATCCAGCCCACCTTCAGTGGTCAACTCTTCCCGTTTCTCTGGCACCAGGCAGCAGTGGGCCGGTGATATGGTAGCGGCAAATGCCAGCATGGCATCCGTCACCGCCATTTCCAGGTTCATGGGGGTGGTCAGAATATCCCGCAGCATTTCCACATCCCGGGGCTGGATATGCCGGCGGTCTTCCCGGGGGTGCACAGTAATCCCGTCCGCACCGGCTTCTTCTGCCAGCAGGGCGGCCTGAATCGGGTCCGGGTAACGGGTACCCCGGGCCTGGCGCAGTGTTGCTACGTGATCAATGTTAACGCCCAGACGGATATAACGAATCATGGGGTGACGTTTCCTTCAGTGGATGGATTCGGTTAGCACAATGGCGCCTGGAACGGGCCACCATGGCGGTGACTGCGTCACCGGCACCCCAAAGGCTGGGGAAAAAAGTTTATTGGAACAGTTGCCGGCTATGCAAGGGTGCCCCCTGCAACAGGTGGTCGACTAGCACCCGCATGATCCGTTTGGCACTGCGTCGTACCGGGACCTGAGACAGATCCCCGGCGGCCATGGCCAGTAGATCCTCCCCTGGCAGGTTGCGCAAGCGGCAACCCCTGCCCGCCAACTGGCTAATGCCCTGCTCCGGGTCCAGGCAGTAAAGCCCACCAGCAACCACCGTTGCACCGGAATCTGCCAGAGTATCCAGGGAAAAGCCGTATCCCAACTCCGCCACCAGGCACCATTCAAACCGTCGCAGGGGGATTTCCAGGCTGTCGTCCTGGGCCAGCGCGTTCAGGGCATTCATATAACCGGCAAATATGGCGGGAAAGGGTTCCCCTTCCGGTAACAGACGCTGGATCAGTTCGTTCAGATAGAGACCACAATACAGGCGATTGCCCCTGAGACGGGCAGAGGGGGGGCCGGGGTCTGCCCCAGTAAGGGTCTTAAGCCCGGTACGCCCGAGCCAGGCCAGTTGCAGAGGTAAAAACGGCTCTAGCTGGGACTGCCAGGGCTGGTTCAGGCGCCGGGCCCCTTTGGCCACGGCACTGATGCGACCGTGATTAAGACTGAACAGGTCCAGCAGCAGACTGGTTTCCCGATAGGGCCGGCGATGAATGACCCAGGCCGGTTCTTGTTCCACCCTGTGTGAGGCCACCCCAGTGTCTCCCCTCAGTCAAAACCCAGGCTGCGCAGGGCCCGTTCGTCATCGGCCCAGCCCCGCTTAACTTTGACCCAAAGCTGTAGCATGACCTTGCTGTCGAACAGAGGCTCCATATCCAGCCTGGCCTCCTGGCCGATCAGCTTCAGGCGGCTGCCCCGGTCACCGATGACAATTTTCTTCTGGCCTTCCCGTTCCACCAGAATCAGGGCATTGATATGCAATACGTCACCCTGGCGTTTAAAGGTTTCAATCTCTACGGTCATGGAATAAGGCAGCTCAGCACCGAGCTGACGGGTAATCTTTTCCCGTACCAGTTCTGCCGCCAGGAACCGTTCGCTGCGGTTAGTGAACTGTTCCTCCGGGTAGTGGTGAACCCCTTCTGGCAGGTAGTGGGTCACCCGCTCCTCCAGCACATCCAGATAGCGGTTACGCAGGGCGGAAAGGGGAATAATGTCCGCAAACTGCCGCTGTTTGCCGAGAAATTCCAGGTGCGGCAACAGGGCGGTCTTGTCTTCCAGCAGGTCCACCTTGTTGATGGCCAGCAGCACCGGGCACTCCAGGTGAGTCAGCTTGTTCAATACGTTTTCATCACCATCTGTCCAGATGTCCCGGTCCACCACAAACACCACCAGATCCACATCCCGCAGGGCGCTGGTGGCGGTGCGGTTCATGTAGCGGTTCAGGGCTCTGGGCTCTTCCCGGTGCATGCCAGGGGTATCCACATAGATGGCCTGGGCATTGCCCTCGGTCTTGATACCAATAATCTGGTGACGGGTAGTCTGGGGCTTGCGTGAGGTAATGCTCAGCTTCTGGCCGAGAATATGGTTCAGCAGGGTGGATTTGCCCACATTGGGCCGGCCGATAATGGCAACAGTGCCACAGCGGGGTGCGCCGGACTCATCCATTGGGGTTTTTCCCTCAGGGGGGGTGTAATCATCAGTCATGACGGACTGCGCTCCACGCCCAGTGCATCCAGGGCCACAGCAGCAGCATCCTGTTCGGCAATGCGGCGGCTGCTGCCGGTTCCCTTGGTGGCCTTTTCCAGCACCGGCACGTTACAGGCCACATAGAAAGTTTGCTGGTGAGCTTCTCCGCGAACATCCACTACCTCATAGCGGGGCAGTTCCTGCTGCCGTGACTGCAGGTATTCCTGCAGCCGGGTCTTGGCGTCTTTCTGGGTATCCTGCAGGCTCAGCTGCCCAAGGCGCGGGGAGAACCAGGCCAGAATGCGTTCCCGGCTGGCATCGAAACCGCTGTCCAGGTAAATAGCGCCAATGATCGACTCCACCGCATCCGCCAGAATCGACTCACGGCGAAAACCGCCACTTTTCAACTCACCGGACCCCAGTAACAGGTGCGCCCCCAGATCAAATTCCAGGGCAATTTCCGCCAGGGTTACCCCTTTCACCATACGAGCCCGCAGGCGGCTCAGTTGCCCTTCCCGGGCTTCGGGAAACTGCTGAAAAAGTTGCTGGGCAATGACCATGTTCAGTATGGCATCACCGAGAAACTCCAGCCGCTCATTGTTGTCGCTGCCGTGGCTGCGGTGCGTCATGGCCAGGCGCAGGTGCGCGATGGACTGGAAGCGGTAGCCAATGCGCCGCTGTAATGCGTCCATTCTTTCTGATTCCGTCACTGCGCCCTCAATTCGTAGTTGTGCGTAAAGTGCACGATAGCATCCACATTGCCGACCATCGGCACGCGGACTTCATAGTCCAGATCGATCAGAAACACCCCATTATCCTTGCGGATTTTCAGCTGTTCCTGGCCAAACATGTTCAGGTTATTCTGATCCTGCCGCCGCTTTACCAGTGCCTGTGCCTCTCTGATACTGGCCCCCTGCATTTGCCCTGATTCTTCCAGGGAGCTGAACAGTTTCTTGACACTGTAATCATCAAAATAAACCGGCACCAGGCGTATCGCGATGGTCAGAAACGACAGCAAAATAAATACCACTACCAAAAATGACAGCGCCGAGGCGCCCTGCTGCTGTTTCATGGCATGAATTTCCTGTTCTGTTAGTGATTTCTTGTTTATTCAATACCACCAAAACGATGGAAACGGGGCAGACTGGTAAAGGATTCCCAGTGCATCCAGATGGCAAACGCCCGGCCCACCACATGGTCGTCAGGTACAAAACCCCAGTAACGGCTGTCCTTACTGTTGTCCCGGTTGTCCCCCAGTACAAAGTAGTGGCCTTCCGGTACCTGCCACTCGTTTTCCGCATTCAGGTCACGACGACCCTGGGTGTGGAAGACCTGGTGGTTGGCGTTGTCCAGGCTCTCCGCCAACAGGTCCACCCCTGACAGGGCAGCAACCCGGGCCTGAGGCACTGGCTCGCCATTAATGGTCAGCCGCTTGTCCTGGTAACTCACCGTGTCTCCCGGCACTCCCACTACCCGTTTAATGTAGTTGATGGACGGGTCCTTGGGGAACTTGAATACCATCACATCCCCCCGCTGGGGATCACCCAGGTCCACGAATTTGTAATCCACCACCGGCAGGCGCAAGCCGTAGCTGAACTTGTTCACCAGTATGAAATCACCCACTTCCAGGGTCGGCAACATGGAACCTGAAGGAATCTGAAAAGGCTCAACCAGAAACGAACGCAGCACCAGTACGATGGCCAGAATGGGAAAAAAGGAGCGGCTGATTTCCGATAGCCAGGGTTCATCGGGATCATCACTCCCGGCATCGTCTTCCTCACCGGGGGTATAACCCTGCTCCTGGTAACGGACCATGCGCTGGGGCCGCAGCAATTTTGCATCAAGCAGCCAGATCAGGCCGCTGACGGCGGTCAAAACCACCAGTAGCAGAGGGAAATTGATATTCATTATGGGTTATTTTCCTAGTCGTCGACCCGCAGTACGGCCAGGAAGGCCTCCTGTGGCACTTCCACATTGCCTACCTGTTTCATGCGCTTCTTGCCTTCTTTCTGCTTCTGCAGCAGCTTCTTCTTCCGGCTGATGTCGCCGCCGTAACACTTCGCCGTCACGTTTTTACGCAGGGCCTTGACCGTCTGCCGGGATATTACCTGGTTGCCGATGGCCGCCTGCAGGGCCACATCAAACATCTGCCGCGGAATCAGCTCGCGCATTTTTTCAATCACCTGGCGCCCCCGGCTAAAGGCATGTTCCCGGTGCACAATCAGTGCCAGGGAGTCCACCCGGTCGCCGTTGATGAGGATATCCAGGCGCACCAGATTTGCCGCCTCAAAGCGCTGAAAATGGTAATCCAGGGAGGCAAAGCCACGGCTGACGCTCTTCAGACGATCAAAGAAATCCAGCACCACTTCGCTCATGGGCAATTCATAGGTGAGCTGCACCTGGTTGGCCATAAACTGCATGTTGGTCTGGCGGCCGCGGCGCTCTTCACACAGCTTGATCACGTTACCCAGATGCTCCTGGGGCACCAGAATGTTGGCCTCCACAATCGGCTCGCGCATTTCCTCAATGGAACCCAGCTCCGGCAGCCGGGACGGGTTTTCTACGTAACGCACTTCCCCGTCGAGCATGAGCACTTCATACACCACGGTGGGGGCAGTGGTAATCAGGTCAATGTCGTATTCCCGCTCCAGACGCTCCTGAATGATCTCCATGTGCAGCATGCCCAGGAAACCACAGCGAAAACCGAAGCCCAGGGCGTCGGAGTTCTCCGGCTCAAAAAACAGCGACGCGTCGTTCAGGGTCAATTTTTCCAGGGCGTCCCGGAAGGCATTGTAATCTTCTGCGCTGATGGGAAAGAGCCCGGCATACACCTGGGGTTTGACTTTTTTGAAGCCTTCCAGCTGCGCTACATTGGGGGTATGGGCGTGGGTCAGGGTGTCACCCACCGGGGCGCCGGTAATGTCCTTGATGCCGGAGACAATAAAGCCCACTTCCCCGGCCTTCAGTTCCGGCACCGTGGTGGGCTTGGGATTGAAATAGCCCACCTTGTCGATGATGTGGCTTTTACCGGTGGACTTCACCAGCATTTTCTCTCCCTTGCGCACGGTGCCATGAATCACCCGCACCAAAGATACCACTCCCAGGTAATTATCAAACCAGGAGTCAATAATCAGTGCCTGCAGAGGGTCTTCCACATTGCCCACGGGGGGCGGAATAATACGGATCAGAGCTTCAAGTACATCTTCTACCCCCATGCCGCTCTTGGCACTGCAAGGCACCGCTTCACTGGCATCAATGCCGATGATGTCTTCAATTTCCTGTTTGACCCGATCCGGTTCCGCCTGGGGCAGATCCATCTTGTTGAGAATCGGTAATACGGTCAGCCCCTGCTCCAGGGCGGTATAACAGTTGGCCACGGACTGGGCTTCTACCCCCTGGCCGGCGTCCACTACCAGCAAAGCCCCTTCACAGGCTTTCAGGGAACGGGACACCTCGTAGGAAAAATCCACGTGGCCGGGGGTGTCGATAAAGTTCAGCTCGTACTCGCGGCCGTCTTTGGACTGGTACTTAAGGGTCACGCTTTGGGCTTTGATGGTGATGCCCCGCTCCCGCTCAAGGTCCATGGAATCCAGCACCTGCTCCGCCATCTCCCGGTCCTCAAGACCGCCGCAGAACTGGATAAAGCGGTCCGCGAGGGTGGATTTGCCGTGGTCGATATGGGCGATGATAGAGAAATTACGAATATGGCTGAGATCAGTCACGTGTGTTTAAGACCTGCTGTTGCCGGAAAATTAGTGCCTGGAACCGCAAACCAGGGGATGCGGTATTGCAGGGGATCATATCAGAGCGCCGATTTTACCGGAGCGGGGAAGGAATGACCATGACGACGACGGCGGGTCCGTCATCATGGCCTGCCCGCACTCTGTCACCGGTGTCTTCAGAAGCGGTAACAGAGCAAGGGCAAGGGACGATTAACAGCGCATCACTCTTCCGGCATTCGCAGCAGAATCATGCGGGCCTGGCCCTGGCGGAAAATCCGGGTCAGCACCGATTCCCCGGGAGCCATAGCGGCCACGGCCTCCTCAAAGGCTTCCGGGGAATGTACCGGCTTCCGGTCCATTTCTACAATGACATCATTGCGCCGGATACCCTGACGCTGGGCTGGCCCGCCAGTGACATTACTCACCAGCACACCTCCTTCAAGATTCCAGTCACTGCGCAGACGCTCAGGCAATGTGGTCACCTCCATCCCCAGACGGGAGCTGGGACTGGTTTCACGGGGTTCTGACTCCCGGGCGGCCACTTCATCGTCTTCTGGCAGTTGCTCGATCCTTACATTAAGAGTCTGCTCACTGCCATCACGCATAATGGTAACGGTGGCATCCGTATCCACTTCGGTGCGCCCTACCATGGGAGGCAGGTCTGAGGACATGGAGATATTTTGTCCGTTGTAGCTCAAAATCACGTCACCCGGCTGCAAGCCTGCTTTAGCAGCGGGAGAGTCCGGTACCACATCGGCCACCAAGGCACCGCTAGGTTGCGCCAGCCCCAGATTCTCCGCCATGTCCCGGTTAACCTCCTGAATCAAGACACCCAGCCAGCCCCGGCTGACCCGGCCATCACTGCGGATCTGTTCAAAAACATCCATGGCCATGTCCATGGGGATTGAGAAAGACACCCCCATAAACCCCCCTGAACGGGTATAAATCTGGGAATTCACTCCTACCACTTCGCCGTCCATATTGAACAGAGGCCCGCCGGAGTTACCGGGGTTGATGGCCACGTCGGTCTGGATAAAGGGCACATAGCTCTCCCGGGGCAATGCCCGCCCCTTGGCACTGACGATGCCGGCGGTCACAGTATGGTCAAAGCCGAAAGGCGAACCAATGGCAAACACCCACTCCCCTACCTGCAGGTCGGCAGATTTCCCAATGCGCGCCACTGGCAGGTCATTATTATCCGTGTGGATTTTGAGAACCGCCATGTCGGTGCGGGGGTCAGTACCCACTACTGTGGCTTCCAGTTCCCGGCGGTCCTTCAGTTTGACGATAATCTCATCGGCATTCTCAATAACATGATTATTGGTCAGCACATAACCATCAGCAGAGACAATAAAACCCGACCCCATGGATTGACGTTCACGTTGCCGGTCCCGCTCTGGTGCCCCCCGGGGACCGCCAAAAAATTCCCGGAAAAACTCCGGCAACTGCTCCAGTTCTTCCCGCCCACGACCGCTCCTGGCCGCTTGCCGAGAGGTGGTGCTGATGTTGACTACCGCATCGGCATTTTCTTCCACCAGCCGGGTGAAATCAGGCAGGCTGCCCCGTTGGTTAGCATTGGCAGCCAGCGGCATAACCATCGCCGTCAGGAACAGCCAAACCGCGACCTGTGTCAGTGCTGGCAAAGGTGTGCGCATGAATTTCTCCCAAAACTGTCGACACTTTTAATCACTCATTTAATCACTCAGGTAGGTAGCTAATCATTCAGCTACGTAGCCGGAATAACCACTTTAAAAACACGTTGGCCAATCTGGATAATGTGGCTTGGCAGGTCAAATTCAAGTTACCTATTATTCAGGAAACAAATTCCCTTGGCACCCCGGCTCCAAGCTTCTTTTTTAACTAACTAAACAGATGCCTTCAGACAGCCATCCCGTCACACCCCTTATTATCGATACGTGGCTGGGGCGGGTTCAGCTCTGCCCGGTCTGTGGACAGCCTGTTTCAGCAGGCGCCGCCCGGCGCAGCAGTTGTGGCTGCAGACGTGGGCTGGAACGGAACCGGCGCTGACAAAACGCTGCCAGGGCAAAACCCAAAGCCAATCCCGACACTCCTGCCAGCACGGTGACCCCATCACCTGCCGGGCTCAGAACATCCGCCAGCACTGCCGCCCCCAGCATCAACAGTAGCGGCAACAGATAAACCAGCGCCGAAGCCGTTAATAAGGCTTGCTCGGCAATCCCCATCACCACCTGGTCCCCCACTGCTGCCGGCTGCCCCTGCTCAGCCACCAGGCGGTTTGGCAACTGCAGCCGGCGGGTCCGGTCGCCGCCCCCGAGACGGGTCATAGCTCCCTGGCCACAGCCACCCCGGGCACTGCACTGGGCGCACAGCCCCTGCCCCAGGCGCTGAACCCAGACCTGGTCTCCGGTTACTGCCACGACAGTGCCGGTTTCTTCAATCATTGAAAATCACTCATTATCCACCGACTGACCGGCCGTCATATCATGGCTTGTCAGCACCCGCGAGTCTTCGTCATCCAGGGCCTGTCGAACCCCAGCCACCACATCCACAAACTGCGTACCATCATCCCCCCGGTTGCTCTCCTTTAACAAATCACGCAGCTGGTGCCAGCGGTACCACTGTTCCTGAACCGACTGGCGGTTGCCATTATTTAAGATTTCGCTGATGCCCTGGGTATCTGCCTCGTCATCCATGATTACGGACAGAATTTCACGCTCTTGGTCATGCATTGTTATTACCCTCTCTAGCCAATACCTCGGGGGCTAACCTGTGCGGTCAGACCGCTGACTCGCACCTCGCACAGTCTCTCCTCCCTGACTGGCCATACGCCGTTCCAGAAAATCCCTGGCCCGGAAAATTCGCGACCGCACTGTACCTATGGGACAGCTCAATACAATCGCAATATCCTCGTAGCTTAGCCCTTCCAGTTCACGCAGCAACAATGCACTGCGTAAATCCTCCGGCAGGTCCGCTATTGCCTGCCGTAACACCTGCTGCAGCTGATCACGCTGCAGGTAATGCTCTGGAGCACTGTCGTCTCTGAGTGTGGGAGCAACATCCAGCTGCTCCGCGTCGGTGGCTTCCATTACGGTATGAGGCCGGCGATTGCGGGCCTCGATAAAATTTTTGGCGGCATTGACTGCGATACGGTACAGCCAGGTGTAGAAAGCACTATCGCCACGAAAACGGTCAATGGCACGGTAGGCCTTGATAAAGGTCTCCTGGGTCAAATCACGAATGTCCTGGTAATCCCTGACATAACGTCCCACGATACCGGCCACCCGGTTCTGGTAACGAACCACCAATAGATCAAAGGCGGTTTTGTCGCCAAGTTGAACCCGTTCTACTAACTGCCTGTCTGTCTCATTACGGTTCTGGCTTGCCCTGTCATCGTCATCATGCTGTGGCATCTCAGGCATGGAGTGACACCTTATATGCTATCAGTTGCGGAAATTTGGCGGCCCGGCCATCCTGGGGGAATGCCCCTGGCGCTGTGATCGCCGGCCAGCCTTCAGACGTAAGGATAACACTCGGTCAATAGACTTTTTGAGGCCCTGCTAACGCAAAAAGATTTCATTGTTGAAATCCGCTAGCAAAGCGCAAATAGACAGAACGATGAATCTTTAGTTCAATAGCCTGTTACCAACCTTTCATCACAACCGCGGGCTTACTGCCTGCAGACAGGGTTCCATGTCCCACAGATACAGTCACGACGTCCTGATTATCGGCAGCGGTGCTGCCGGCCTGACTGCGGCACTTAATCTGCCCAGGCACTTGCGTATTGCCGTGCTGAGCAAAACCGCGCTGCGTAGCGGCTCCACCCAGTGGGCCCAAGGGGGGATTGCCGCAGTACTGGAAGCCACCGACAGTCTGGAAGACCATGTGCGGGACACCATGGCGGCTGGGGCCGGGCTGTGCCACGAAGAGGCCGTAAGGCACACCGTCAGTAACGGTCGCGCCAGTATCGACTGGCTGGTGGAACAGGGGGTGCGCTTTACCCGTACCGATGACGACAGCGGTTTTCACCTGACCCGTGAAGGGGGCCATAGCCACCGGCGCATTATTCACGCTGCCGATGCCACTGGCCGGGCAGTGGCGGATGTACTCTGTGACCGGGCTCAGGAAGCAGAAAATATCGAGATTTTTGAGCACCGGGTCGCAGTAGATCTAATCACCCACCGCAAGCTTTTCCTGCCGGGCAACCGTTGTGTCGGCGCCTATGTGCTGAATCGGGAAGATCAACATGTGGAGGTTTTCAGGGCCCGTTTTGTGGTGTTGGCCACTGGTGGTGCCAGTAAAACCTATTTGTACACCAGCAACCCGGATGGTGCCTCCGGGGATGGCATTGCCATCGCCTGGCGCGCAGGCTGCCGGGTGGCCAATATGGAATTCAATCAGTTCCACCCCACCTGTCTATACCACCCCAATGCCAAATCCTTTCTGATTACCGAGGCCGTACGTGGTGAGGGGGGGCATCTGCTGCTGCCGGACGGCAGCCGCTTTATGCACCGCTTCGATCCCCAGGGGGAACTGGCGCCACGGGATATTGTGGCCCGGGCCATTGACCATGAAATGAAGCGCCTGGGGGCGGACTATCTGCACCTGGATATCAGCCATAAACCTGCTGCCTTTATCCGCGAACACTTTCCCACTATTTATGAAAAGTGCCTGGAGTTTGGGATCGATATCACCCGGGAACCCATACCGGTAGTACCTGCGGCTCATTACACCTGTGGTGGCATCACGGTAGACCATGCCGCCCGCACCGACATCAACCAGTTATACGCCATTGGCGAGGCCTCTTTTACCGGCCTCCACGGCGCCAACCGTATGGCCAGCAACTCACTGCTGGAATGTCTGGTATACGGCCGTGCTGCTGCTGAAGATATCGCTGCCAGCTGCAGCCATGTTCCCACCCCGCCGGAAGTGCCGGACTGGGATGAGTCCCAGGTGCGGGACTCCGATGAAGACGTGGTCATTGCCCACAACTGGAATGAATTGCGTCACTTTATGTGGGATTATGTAGGCATTGTGCGCACCAGCAAGCGATTACAGCGGGCCAAACACCGGGTGGACCTGTTGAGCCGGGAAATTCGTGAGTTTTACAGTAACTACCGGGTATCCAATGATCTGCTGGAACTGCGTAACCTGGTCACCGTGTCCGACCTGATCATCTGTTCCGCGCTGCAGCGCCAGGAAAGCCGGGGTCTGCATTACACCCTGGACTTCCCCCAGACCCGGGACAAGCCTGAAGATACTCTGCTGACACCCACTTCTTTTATGGCCCCCTCCCCCTGACCGGGGTGGCACCTCACACCCAAATGGAAACCACAATGAGCGAAAACCCCACCGAAGAACTTGCCGCTGACGTTGAATTCAAACGCCTCTCCTGGCACAGCCGGCGAGGTATGCTGGAGCTTGATGTGTTGCTGGGCAACTTCCTCAAGCACTGTTTCCGCCAGCTGGATGCCACCGACAAGCTACGCTACCGCAAACTGCTGACAGCAGAAGACAGCGATATGTACAGCTGGTTTATGCAAACCAGTACGCCGGAAGACGCCGATATGCAGCGTATGGTGACGCTGATTCTGGATTATGCGCGACCGGCTTGATCTGACCCTGTACCCCAACGCCCCACTGGCGCTGCTGGCCACCACCCCCTGGCTGATACCCTTGCTGCTGGCCGGGTGGTTGCCAGCCACCCCCTGGTTGACACTCGCTCTGCTGTTGCTGATTGCCTGGCCTGCTGCAGTCACCCTGTTGCGCCAGGGTTTGCCTGGCTGGCCCGGTAGCCTGCGGGGGTTGCACCGGCAGGGTCAGCAGTTCCATGTTACCCTTACCGATGGTCAGCAATTGCCTGCCCGGCTGTCAGGCCATAGCCGGCTCTGGGGAGGCCTGCTGTGGCTGGGCATCAGCCACGCCCGGGGGCGCCACAGCCTGTTGCTCAGTGCCCGCCCGGGCATGGCCAACTGTTCGCCCCAGGCATTACACCAGATGACCTTGTGGCTTCGTCTGAACAGCCCTGCTGAAGATCCCGCAGCAGACCTGGCTGCCCACAAAGATCGCCGCTAACTCCCAGGAACCCGCGAGGATACCATGGCAACTGATAACCCCTTTTCTGCAACCAGCCAGTTACCCGCCGAATGGTTGCCCCTGCTGCAACAGGCAGGCCTGAACACCGAGATGGACATGGCCCCGGCGGAATTACCCGGGGCATTTGTGGCCGTCATTGCCGACCAGTGCCTGGTTCGCATCCATGGACCCGATACCCGGCGTTTCCTTCAGGGCCAGGTCACTTGCGACGTCCAGGGGCTAACCCCTGAACAGAGCCTGACCGGTGCCGCCTGCGACCCCAAGGGCCGGGCCTACGGAGTATTTCAGCTGCTGGCCTTAGGGGATGATGAGGTGCTGATGCAACTGCCCCTGACAATCGCTGACGCGTTCGTGGCCCATCTGCAGAAATACCTGGTGTTCTTCAAGGCAGAAATGACCCGGGCCGATCACTGGCTGCAGCTGGGCCTCCATGGCAGCTCAGCGGTTACCTCCCTGGCGGGAGCAGATGCTGCTATGGACAACCCCGGTCAGGTTCGCCCGGTTGCCGGAGGCTTCATCATTGCCAGCACCCCCGCCGCGGACGGTACCCCCCGCCATGAGCTGTGGCTTGATAGCCAACAGTGCCAGGCGTTGCCCCCATTGACTGCGCCAACCTTGAACAGTGGCGCCTGGCGACGCTCAAGGATTGAAGCCGGGCTGGTGCTGCTGACCCCTGACACCAGCGGTGCCTTTTTGCCGCAACAGCTCAACCTGCACGCCCTTGGAGGGGTCAGCTTTAAAAAAGGCTGCTATACCGGCCAGGAAGTGGTCGCCCGTCTGCATTTCCTGGGCAAGCTGAAAAAGAGTCTGTTTCGGTTGCGCATCAGCCCGGCCACTACCCCGATCGCCAGGGGGGAGGCACTGGAAAGCCCCCATGGCAAAGCCCTCGGAGCAGTAGTAGACAGCATTCAGGACAGTGATGGTTTCAGCCATGCTCTGGCAGTACTGTCCCATGAGGTGATCAGCACCGGTGTCAGGCTCACCAATAACCCGCAAATCCCCGTGACCCTGGAACCGCTGGGTTACACTGTGGCTGACCAGCAACCACTGCCTCTTAAGGGGTAATAATGACAAATTGACACGGCAGTTTGGCAGAAATCTGCTATATCATAGGGACTCCACACCATTCAGACACCGCGAACACGGGAAGGCACCCATGGCAGAATTGTTTGACCGGGTAAGGGATCAGATTTTTGAAGCTATTGAAAAAGATACCCTGTTATTACCCACCATGCCGGAAATCGCCTTACAGGTCCGGGATCTGACCGACTCAGACACCGCCACAGTGATGGACCTGGCGAACCTGATCAATCGCGATGCGGCAATGTCCGCCCGCATGATCAAGGTCTGTAACAGCCCGCTGTTCCGGGGCAGCAGGGAGGTGACTAACCTGCAGAACGCAGTCAGCCGCCTGGGCATGGATTACACCGGCAACCTGGCACTGGGCCTGGCTATGGAACAGATGTTCCAGGCCACCTCCAGCATGGTGGACCAGCGTATGCGCCAAACCTGGAAACACAGCACTGAGGTGGCAGGTATTGCCCAGGTACTTGCACAGTACTTTACCCGCCTGAAACCGGACCAGGCCACACTTGCCGGGCTGGTGTCACAAATCGGTGTACTGCCGATACTGCGTTTTGTGGAAGATGAGGACTTGGCCATTGAGGATGAGGGGTTGGACCAGTTACTGGAGACCCTGCATCCGATACTGGGACGCCGTATTCTGGAGCGCTGGCGGTTCCCGGAATCCATCAGCCAGGTACCTGAGGGCCATGTTGACTTCAGCCGTGAGGTGGCAACAGCAGACTATGCAGATGTGGTGATGGTGGCCAACCTGGAGTGCCTGAATGATCCCGAACACCCCTTCGTGAAGCAGGATTGGAGCGCCATTCCCGCCTTTGCCCGCCTGGGTCTTAATCCGAACCAGTCACTGGATGATGATGAAGATCTGAGTATCCAGATGAAGCAGGCCATGCGGTTTCTCGGCGCCTGATAAGTCATCTTTGGCGGTAGCGGGCCAGCAGGCCATCCCGGGATGGCAGAGCCCACTGGATGGGCGGACGGTTATGTTGCTTAAGCCAGGTATTGCTGCGGGAAAAATAGCGGCCACCAAAAAATCCCCGGTGTGCCGATAGGGGCGAAGGATGCGGCCCTTCAATCACCAAATGCCGCTGCCGGTTGATCACTGCCCCTTTTTTCTGGGCATAGCTACCCCACAACACAAACACCAGGCCCTCACGCTGATCGTTCAGCAGCTGCACAATGCTGTCTGTGAAAGGTTCCCAACCTTTGTTGCGATGTGAAGCTGCCTCCCCGGCAGTGACCGTCAGCACACTGTTGAGCAGTAACACGCCCTGCTCCGCCCAGGGTTGCAGGCAGCCATGGTCTGGCGGCGCCAGCCCCAGGTCGCTTTGCAGTTCCTTAATGATGTTCTTCAGGGAGGGGGGTGGGGGCACTCCGTGGGGGACGCTGAAACTGAGCCCATGGGCCTGCCCCGGCCCGTGATAGGGGTCCTGGCCAAGAATCACCACCGACACCGACTCAAAGGCCGTGGCATTCAGGGCGCTGAAGCAATGCTCCGTCTTGGGGTAGACGGTGGTGCCCTGGGACTCCAGTTGCCCCAGGAATGCCCCCAGGGACTGCATGGCGGGAGCGGCGAAAGCCGGGGCCAGGCGTTCGTGCCAGCCCAACCCCGGCTTCAGGGTACTTTTAAGGGCGGCGATGGTAGGGTGCAAGGCCTCGCCCTCAGCCATTCAATCAGCCCCTTTCCGGACGCATGGCAGGGAACAGGATGACATCGCGAATCGACGGGGAATCAGTCAGCAGCATCACCAGCCGGTCGATACCAATGCCCTCACCCGCTGTGGGGGGCAGGCCGTATTCCAGGGCGCGGATATAGTCCTCGTCGTAGAACATGGCTTCATCATCCCCTGCCTCTTTCTCTGCCACCTGCTCCTTGAAACGAGCCGCCTGGTCTTCCGCATCGTTCAGCTCTGAGAAGCCATTGGCAATTTCCCGGCCGCCGACGAAGAACTCAAAACGCTCTGTGACAAAGGGGTTGTCGTCCCGACGCCGGGCCAATGGTGACACTTCCGTTGGATATTCGGTGATGAAGGTGGGCTGCATCAGGCGATGCTCAACGGTTTTCTCGAAAATCTCGATCTGCACCTTGCCCAGGCCCCAGCTGTCTTTCAGGGTAATGCCAAGGTTTTTTGCGATAGCCCGGGCCTGTTCCGGGTCTGCCAGCTCGGCAGCGCTCAGCTCCGGGTTGTAGGCCAGAATGGACTCCACCACGGTCAGCCGGGCAAAGGGGGCGCCGAAGTCGTAATCAATGGTCTCACCGTCAGCCAGCGTGTTGCGCACCACACTGCTACCCAGCACCTTGGCAGTCACTTCCTTGAGCATGGCTTCCGTCAGGTTCATCAGATCCTGATAATCCGCATAAGCCTGGTAGTACTCCAGCATGGTGAATTCCGGGTTATGCCGGGTGGACAGCCCTTCATTGCGGAAGTTGCGGTTGATTTCGAACACCCGCTCAAAGCCCCCCACCACCAGGCGCTTAAGGTAGAGCTCCGGGGCGATACGCAGGTACATGTCCTGATCCAGCGCATTATGGTGAGTGATAAACGGGCGTGCTGCGGCGCCCCCCGGAATCGCCTGCAGCATGGGGGTTTCCACCTCCATGAAATCCCGCTGGGCGAAAAACTGGCGGATGCCGTTGATCACCTGTGAACGCACCCTGAACACCTGGCGGGCGTCTTCGTTCATGATCAGGTCCACATAACGCTGCCGGTAGCGGGTCTCGGTATCGGTCAGGCCTTTGTGCTTCTCCGGCAGTGGGCGCAGGGACTTGGTCAGCAGCACATACTCATCCATGGTGACGTACAGGTCCCCCATACCGGACTTGCACAGCACACCCGCCACCCCGATCACATCACCGATATCCAGGCTCTTGGTGGCCTTGCGCACTTCTTTGTCGGCAAACACCTGAATGCGGCCGGTCATGTCCTGGATCTCTTTGAAGGCATTGCGGTCCAGCATCATGCGCCCCGCCACCGCCACACGAATCCCGGCGTCCGCCAGTTCTTCCTTGCTTTTGTCACCATGGGCCGCCTGCAGATCCGCCGCATAGCTGTCCCGGCGAAAGGCATTGGGGAACGGAATGTCGCTGGCTTGGCGCAGGGCGTTCAGTTTTTCCCGGCGCTCGGCGATCAGGCGGTTTTCCTCAACGGCGGGCTGGTCGGTGTTCTTCTCGGTCATGGTGACGGTCACTTGTGGTCGATAATGAATTCGGGGTGCGGGCCTGATTGTCCGGGTATGGCTTACAGGCCCTGCTTGAGACTGGCGATCATGAAGGCGTCCAGATTGCCGTCCAGCACGGACTGGGTATTGCTGGTTTCCACCTTGGTACGCAGGTCCTTGATGCGCTGGTCGTCCAGCACATAGGAGCGGATCTGGCTGCCCCAGCCAATGTCAGACTTGAGCTCTTCAGCAGCCTGTTTTTCGGCGTTCTGCTTCTGCAGTTCCATTTCATACAGCTTGGCTTTCAGCTGCTTGATGGCTTCCGCCTTGTTGGCATGCTGTGAGCGCCCTGACTGGTTGGCCACAACGATGCCGGAAGGGGCGTGGGTCAGACGAACGGCAGACTCGGTACGGTTAACGTGCTGGCCGCCAGCGCCGGAGGCACGGTACACATCCACCCGCACATCGGACATGTCCAGCTCAATCTCGATATCGTCGTCAATTTCAGGGGAGGCAAACACCGAAGCAAATGAGGTATGGCGACGGGCCCCGGAATCGAAGGGGGATTTGCGTACCAGGCGGTGAACACCGGTTTCAGTGCGCAGCCAGCCATAGGCGTACTCCCCTTCCACCTTGATGGTGGCGCTTTTGATACCAGCCACATCGCCTCCCTGCACTTCTACCAGTTCCGCCTTGAAACCGCGGCTTTCCGCCCAGCGCAGGTACATGCGCAGCAGCATATTGGCCCAGTCCTGGGCCTCGGTGCCGCCAGAGCCGGCCTGGATGTCCAGGTAAGCGGGACTCGCGTCCATTTCCCCGGAGAACATGCGGCGAAACTCCAGGCCTTCCAGTTCACTCTGCATGGTGGCCAGATCCTGCTCCACCTCGGCCACTGCGGCTTCGTCTTCTTCGGCGGCAGCCATTTCCAGCAGATCCGCCGCGTCTGTCAGCCCGGTATTGAGCCGGTCAAGGGTGCTGATAATGACATTCAGGGTGGCCTGTTCCTTGCCCAGGGCCTGGGCCCGCTCCGGGTTTTCCCAGACACTGGGCTGTTCCAGCTCCCGTTCTACCTCGTCCAGACGTTCCTTGCGGGTATCGTAGTCAAAGATACCCCCTAAGAGCGTCGGTGCGCTCTTGCAAGTCCTTGATAGTGAGAACGATGGGATTGATTTCCATGAATGATCCTGTCTCAGTCAGTGTCAATAAAAGGTGCTTCGCAAATTCCCGTGAAACCTGCGTAATTGATCGCGGCTGTAGCCGCTCCTACAGGGACTGTGCAGGAGCGGCTACAGCCGCGATCAGTGTGCTGTGTGTTAACCCACGGGGCATTATCCGGTGGCCATTTTACCCAAAGCAGTGCCTGGTGTCCCGTCCCGCCAATTCGTCGTGCTACCGGGGCCCCAGCATCCTTGATTGTCCCCCCTGTGACTTACGCAGGCTCCAGATAATCCACTTTCAGCTGCAGGGATTCCCGGCCGCGGAAACGGTTCACATCCAGCTGATAGACCAGCCGGACCCGCTCACAGGGGTTTGGCCAGAGCGCTGTATCCACCCCGAAAGCGATGGCATCGAGCATCAGATCCTGACCTGGCACCTGCACCAGCAACTTGAGATGGCGCTCACCAACAATGCGCTGGTTAATCAGCAGGAACTCACCGTCAAACACCGGCTGGGGGAATTGCTGGCCCCAGGGGCCGGCATTGGCCAGCAACCGGGCGGTGTCCATGGTCAGTTCCGTGTTATCCAGGGGGCCGTCGGTTAACAGGGTGGCGTTAAAGGCAGCAGGGTCAGCCAACTCTTCCACCACTGACTGGAAGGCCTGGGAAAAAGCCCTGAAACTGTCCCGCTTCAGAGTCATGCCAGCCGCCATGGCATGACCGCCATAGCGCAGCAGCAGGCCCGGGTGGCGGGCCTCCAGGCTCACCAGCAGGTCGCGGATGTGGACCCCGGGGATGGAGCGGGCTGAGCCTTTGATTTCGCCGTTATCCGCCGGGGCAAAGGCAATTACCGGGCGGTGAACCTGTTCCTTGATGCGGGAGGCAAGAATACCGATAACCCCCTGGTGCCAGGCGTCATCAAACAGGCACAGGCCTTTTGGCAGTGCTTCCCCCAGCTCCAGGGCCTGCAGGTGGGCCACGGCCTGCTCCCGCATATCCCCTTCAATCGTACGCCGCTGCTTGTTCAGATTGTCCAGCTCACGGGCCAGCGACATTGCCCGGTCTTCATCCTCCGTGAGCAGACAGTGAATGCCAATGCTCATATCGTCCAAGCGCCCTGCGGCATTGAGCCTGGGACCCAGCACAAAGCCCAGGTCAGAGGCGCTTAACTGATCCAGCTCCCGGCCGGCAACGGTGAGCAATGCCCGGATGCCAGGGCGAGTTCGACCTGCCCGGATACGGCGAAGCCCCTGGTCCACAAAAATCCGGTTGTTATGATCCAGGGGTACCACATCCGCCACCGTGCCCAGTGCCACCAAATCCAGCAACTGCCCCAGATTCGGTGCTTCTTGGCCGGTAAAAACCCCGGCGTCACGCTGATGGCGCCGCAGCGCCGTCAGCAGGTAAAACATGACGCCAACACCGGCGGCGTTTTTACTGAGAAACTCACAACCCGGCTGATTGGGGTTAACAATGGCGTCCGCAGGGGGCAGGGTCTCTCCCGGCAGGTGGTGATCCGTGACCACCACCGTAAGCCCGGCCTGCTTGGCAGCAATAACCCCTTCATGGGCGGCGATGCCATTATCCACGGTGAGCAACAGGTCTGGCAGGGCATTTTCCTGCTGCAGCCGCTCAACAATGACCGGGGTCAGGCCGTAGCCGTCGGAAAAACGGCTGGGAATACGGAAGTCCAGTTTGCCAGCCCCCAGCATGGCCAGACCCAGCATGGCCACGGCGGTGCTGGTGGCCCCGTCGGCATCAAAGTCACCTACAATCATGATGCTGCCATCACGGGCAATGGTGTCTGCCAACAGGGCAGCCGCCCTGGCCGCCCCCTGCAGGCTGTCAGGAGGCGCCAGGGCTACAAGGCGGTAATCCAGTTGCTGGCTACTGGTGACACCACG
>REBR01000252.1 GCA_007692645.1 Halomonadaceae bacterium
CACCTGTTGGGTTTCCCCGGAGGGTAAAGCGGCCTCGTTGCCGGACTCGTTGCTACAGGCGGTAATGGCCAGTGTGGCAAGCAGAAGGGGGATCAGTGAAACAGGGGCGATACTGCGCATGGTGTTGCTCCGTGGTAAGCCGTGGGATCACAGGCCATTAAACACTATTAAAGACATTCCCGCACTGGCCGATAACCGGACTACGAAAAGACACAGCTGTTGTGGTGGCTGTTGGCTACACTCATTGTTGTTCACCATTCCCTGTCAGGGCACTACGGAGTCACCCCCCATGCTGCACAATGTAAAATTCGCCACCAAGCTGTATCTGGGTTTCGGCTTTATGGCGCTGATCATGGTATTACAGGCGGTGATCACCCTGATGACGGAGGAGAGCGAGCGGGCGCTGGTGGCTGCCACTGCTCTGGGTGTCGTGGTGGCGATGATTCTTGCATGGGTGATTGTGGGGGCCACCGTGCGGCGCCTGGAGTATATGCATGAAATTTCGGAATCCATTGCGGATGGTGACCTGACCATCGCCATTGACGCCAGCCGGGATGACGAGATGGGGCGGGTGATTAAGTCCCTGTCCCGGATGCAGAAGGGGCTGCGGGACATGATGGGAGAAATCGCCCAGGGGGCCACAGAACTGAAAGGGGCCGCGGACCGGATTGCGGGGGTTGCCAATCAGTCTGCCGAGAGCGCCAGCCAACAGAGCGATTCCGCCTCCCAGATGGCCACCGCCGTGGAGCAACTCACCCATAGCATCAGTGATGTCTCCAGCAGTGCCCAGCAGGCCAATGAAATTTCTGCCCGGGCCGGTCAATTGGCCAATGAAGGCAATCAGGTGATTGATAAGAGCAGTACCGGTATGGAGCGTATTGCCACCACGGTGCGAACCACCTCCAAGGATATCGGTGAACTGGGGGAGCGCTCCAAAGAGATCTCTTCCATTATCAAAACCATTCGCGAAATTGCTGATCAGACCAACCTGTTGGCCCTGAACGCCGCTATTGAGGCAGCCCGGGCCGGGGAGCAGGGGCGGGGGTTTGCGGTGGTGGCAGACGAGGTTCGAAGCCTGGCGGAGCGTACCTCCAAATCCACCGATGAAATCGCTGGCATGATCGGTGCCATCCAGAAAGGCACAGAGCAGTCCGTGCTGGGCATGGAAAGTGGCGTTAAGCTGGTGGATGAAGGGGTTGCTCTGGCAGCAGAGGCGGGTAATTCCATGACGGCCATTCGCAAAGGTGCAGAAGAGGTGCTGGAAGTGGTGCACAGTATTTCAGAAGCTCTTAAAGAACAGACCAATACCAGCAATGAAGTGGCCCGCACCATTGAGGCAGTGGCCCGCATGGCCCATGAGAACAGCGAGGCGGCCATGGAAAGCTCCGCTGCCGCTGCACAACTGACCAACCTTTCCAGTACCCTGGATTCCTCGGTTCGCCGCTTCAGGCTGTGACCGGTTAATACCAGCCTCAGGGATTAAGCTCTCCCCCGGGCGCTGCAGCGTGGGCCTGGGTCTGTGTTACGATTGCCGCCAGCGATGTTTTCCCAGTACCCAGCGGCAGGACCCACACCATGACTGCATCTCAACCAGCCCCCTCTGCTCAGAATGCCCACTACCCCCACTTGATGGCCCCACTGGATCTGGGCTTTACCAGCCTGCGTAACCGGGTGCTGATGGGCTCCATGCACACCGGTCTGGAAGACCGTTTCTGGAATATTCCCAAGCTGGCCCGTTATTTTGCCGAGCGGGCTGAAGGGGGAGTAGGGCTCATGGTCACCGGGGGCTTTTCGCCGAATCTGGTGGGTCAGCTGGCGCCGCTGGCCTCTACCATGAACAATCCGGTGACTGCCCGGCTGCATCGCCGGGTTACCGGTGAGGTCCATGACGCCGGGGGCAAGATCTGCCTGCAGCTGCTCCATGCCGGGCGTTACGCATACCAGCCCTACAGTGTGTCCGCCTCCGCCCTGAAAGCCCCTATCAGTCCGTTCAAGCCCAGGGCACTTTCAACCAAGGGAGTTGAGAAGCAGATCGAAGCCTTTGTCAGTGCCGCCGGTTACGCCAAAATGGCCGGTTATGACGGAGTTGAAGTCATGGGGTCGGAAGGTTATTTCATCAACCAGTTTCTGTGTCAGCGTACCAACCAGCGCACGGATAAATGGGGTGGGACCTTTGCAAACCGGATGCAGCTGCCGGTGGAAATCGTCCGTCGCATCCGGCAAAAAGTGGGGCCGGAATTTATCCTGATCTACCGTTTGTCCATGCTGGACCTGGTGGAGGGAGGGCAGACCTGGGAAGAAGTGGTACAACTGGGCAAGGCCATTGAAGCGGCAGGGGCTAGCATTATCAATACCGGCATTGGCTGGCATGAAGCCCGGGTGCCCACCATCGTCACCTCCGTACCCCGGGCGGCCTTCAGCGGGGTCAGCGCCAAGTTCCGACATGAAGTGAACATACCCGTGGTCACCACCAACCGCATCAACGACCCGGCCACCGCGGAAGCGTTACTGGCCCGTGGCGACGGGGATATGGTCTCCATGGCCCGGCCGCTGCTGGCTGATCCGGAATTTGTGCGCAAGGCTGCCCAGGGCCGGGCGGATGAGATCAACACCTGCATTGCCTGTAACCAGGCCTGCCTGGATCATGTGTTCCAGGCGAAGCGGGCTTCCTGCCTGGTGAACCCCAGGGCCTGCCATGAAACGGAAATGAACCTCACCATTGCCCCCATCGTTCGCCAGGTAGCAGTGGTAGGTGCCGGCCCTGCGGGTCTGGCGGCAGCCACCACGGCTGCCCGTCGCGGGCACCGGGTAACCCTGTTTGAGGGAGACGACCGCATCGGCGGCCAGTTCAATTACGCCAGCCGCATTCCCGGAAAAGAAGAGTTTACCGAGACCCTGCGTTACTTTAACCGCCAGATTGAGCTGCTGGACATTGATCTGCAGCTTGGCCAACGGGTCACTGCAGAACAGCTGGCACAGGGACAGTTCGATGATGTGATTGTGGCCTCCGGGGTGCAGCCCCGCACTCCGGAGATTCCCGGTATCGACCACCCCAAGGTGCTGGGATACCTGGATGTACTGCGCCATAACAAGCCCGTGGGCCAGTCCGTGGCCATTCTCGGTGCCGGTGGTATTGGCTTTGATGTGGGGGAGTTCCTCAGTCACGACCATGGTGATCAGCCTGAAGGGCAGCCCCAGTCCATCGATGACTGGCAAAAAGAGTGGGGCGTGGACAGCGCCTTTGCCACCCCGGGTGGCCTCACAGAGCGCCAGAAGCCTACTGCGGCCAGGCAGCTCTTCCTGCTGCAACGCAAAACCAGCAAGCCGGGTAAGGGCCTGGGTAAAACCTCAGGCTGGGTTCACCGGGCAGCTCTGAAAAGCCGTAACGTGGAGATGATCGCCGGCGTCAGCTACCGGCGCATTGATGACGAAGGCCTGCATATCACCATTAACCACCCGGATACCGGCGGCAGCGAAGAGCGCCTGCTGGCGGTGGATAACGTGGTGCTGTGTACCGGCCAGTTGCCATTGCGGACGCTCTATGACGACATCATGGGTCACGCAGGAATCCAGTCACAGGGTACCCGGTGTTTTCTGATTGGTGGTGCAGACAAGGCTCTGGAGCTGGACGCCAAAGGGGCAATCCGCCAGGGCACTGAGGTGGCGGCAGCCCTGTAGAGAATAACTGGGGGAAGGGGAAGACCGCTTCGGATAGATACCCGAAGCGGTTGCGCTTCAGAAGTCTACTTTGATGCCGGCCCAGGCGGTACGGGGAGCACCGGGGCGAAGTCCGGCGGGGCGATGGTGAGCCACATGGACATCATCCAGCAGATTCTCGACCCGGCCTGTGAGCTGCACATTCTCCAGTATCTGGTAACGGGCGGCGAGGTCCAGCACCCAGCGGCTGTCGATTTTCAGATCGCGCTTGGCCGGGTCGGCAAAAGCCTGGGTTCCTGAGGTGAAGTTGGCATTCAGGTTTACCCGCCAGAGATCCTGTACCACACCCACACCCAGATTCAGCTGGTGTTCGGGAATTTCCGGCAAACGGTCGCCTTTACGGGCATTTTCCCACTGGTTGGGGGCATCACCACCGATGTCCTGGCCGAACTCGCTGTCAGTAAAGGTATAAGCTGCGCTCAATGGCAGACCGAAGCTCAGGCCCTGTGACTGTCCCAGATCATGTAGCACTAAGGCTTCAAGGCCATAAATATCCACGGCACCCACACTCTGGGTGTTACCGATATCCTGGGCATTACAGCCGGCGCCCACATTGGTACATTCAATATTGATGTTGCTGTAATCATTGTAGAAAGCGATAACCTCCGCTTGGGTGAAGCTATCGCGGAAACGAAAGCCTGCTTCAAAGTTATCGCTGCGTTCTGCCTTGCTGTCCGGGTCATTGCCCGGGGGCGAGAAGCCACGGTTATAGCCGACCAGGGCGCTCCATTGATCCGTAAAACGGTAGACGGCACCAACGCCGGGTATCCATACGGTGGTGCGATTCTCCCGGGGGCGGCCATTGCTGAGATTGGCGTTGTCACGGCTACTGCCATCCTGCCAGTCCCGGCGTACTTCCTTGATATCTTCACGGCGCAGGCCGGCCTGCAGCGTCCAGGGGCCCCGGGTGGCGGTGTTTTGGATATGCAGTGCCAGTGCCTCGGCCTCGGTCAGGCGGTTGGTCTGGTCACCGGGACGTTGCTCCTCGGTGAGTACCATATTGCCGTTTTCCATGGCGTAGGTGTCATCCCACTGTAGGCGGTCTTCTTCATCTTCATGGTAACGGGCGCCGACCTGGACCTCATTGCTCCAGCCGAGGGCGTTGTAACGGTGATCAAGCTTCACCTGTACCCCTTCCACCTTATATTCCCGGTTATTGGCACGTACCCGGCCCCGGCTATCGGCATTGATGGTGAAGCGGTCGGCGCCGAAGCGGACGTCATTGCCCAGAATCCAGGCCATGGCATCGGCATTGTCATTGGGGTTCTGCAGGATGTCAGCAATACCCACAAAGTTAGTACCGTCGCCGTTGTTTACGGAACCGAGTTTGTACCAGTTACGGGTGGTTTCAGTACGGTAGAAACTGGTGGAGACACTGGTGGTATCAGACAGTTCCAGATAGTGGCTGATCTGGTAGAGGCGGTTGCTGCCGTTGAATTCATCGAACTGGGAGCCGGCATAACGGCGGTTGGGGTTGTCCTTGAAGTCCTCTGGCAGGATACCCAGGTAGGTTTCATTAACACGGCGATTGTCGTCCGCTACTTTCAGTTCCACCTCCTGATACAGGGTGGCGGCGGGGTCGCTATTCCAACGCAGCTTGGCCACGGTGTTGCGCCGGTTCAGACCGGTTTCCGGTTTGGGGTTGTTGGGCTTGTCGCTCTGGCGACCGGAGGTGGGGAAGTCCAGCTCCTTGAAGCCATCAGTACTGTTGGCAAAACTCTCCAGCAGGAAGCCCCACTGGCCTTCGGTACCGCCGATTGTGGCATGGGTCTGCTCGCTGTTACGACCTCCGCGCTGGTAATGAATGGAGCCGGAAGGCTCCTGGGGGATGGGGGTGGAAATAAAGTTAATGGCTCCCCCCACCGTGTTGGGTCCGTGGCGGATAGCGCTGGGACCCTTCAGGACTTCGATACTGTCCATACGGGCGATGGGGGGAATGTAATAGGCTGCCGGAGCAGAGTAAGGCGCCGGGGAGCCCACCAGAATGCCATCTTCCATCAAATTAATGCGTCCGCTGCGCTCCGGGCGTACCCCGCGCATGCTGATACTGGGAAACTGCCCGAGGCCGTCTTCTTCTGCAATGTTCACCCCAGGCACTGCCCGGAGCACTTTGCTGGGGTCTGAGCTGCCAATGCGGTCCATATCTTCACGACTGAGAATCTGGGCCGATCCGGGGGTCTGTTCGATGCGCTGCGCACCACCGGTGATGGTGACCTGATCCAGTAGAAAAGTCCGCTCGGGCTCCTGGTTTTCCTGGCCCAGGGCATGGGGAGCGATGCCAAGGCTGATCAGGGTAATCGCCAGAGTCAGGCTCTGGCGACGGTAACCGGCACCGATCGTGTCCGGAGTAATAGACTGGTACATGGTCGCTCTTCCTTCTTCGCGTTGCATAATAGTTGGACGATGAAGGGAGTGTAATGAGATGGTTTAGTATTCGCAAGTGATAATAATTCGCATTAAGATTAAAATTAATGCTGATTTTTCCATTGCCTGTTATGAGGCTCTTCTGGGTCTGCTTATTAACGTTGAAACCGGGCCCGATAGGCCCCTGGGCTCATGCCGGTGCGGCGCCGGAACAGCCGGGAAAAAGAGCTGACATCTTCATAGCCCACCTGGCTGGTTAGCTGATCAAGGCGCAGGTGCGGCTGCTCCAGCAGCTTGCGGGCCTGCTCTACCCGCAGGGTCTGCAGATACTGCAGGGGAGACTCACCGGTGGCAGCACGAAAGCGGCGCTTAAAGGTGCGTGGGGTCAGGTGAAAGCGCGCCGCCAGAGTATCCAGTGAGATGGACTCCGCCAGATGGGCGTCCAGCCAGTCCTGAATGGCCAGCACGGTGTCATCCTGGTGGTAGCGCCGGGCATGGATATTGGCGTAGGCCGCCTGGTTCTGCCGGCCGATATCGATAACAAACGCCTTGGCCAGTGAACGGGCCACATCGGCACCACAGTAGCGTTCCACCAGATATAAGCCCAGATCCAGCCAGGCCATACCACCGCCGGCACAGAACACCCGTTCCCCGGCGGTGATCAACTGGTTGGGGCGTAGGTCCACCGCCGGGTACTGATCCCGGAACTGCTCACAATAGCCCCAGTGGGTAGTGGCCGGGTGGCCATCCAGCAGGCCCGCCTCCGCCAGCAGAAAAGCGCCGGTGCAGTTACTGGCCAGATCCAGGCCCTGTTGGTGCCAGTGCTGCAGCAGGGGAATCAGGGCATGGTTGTCAGTCAGGGTCTGGGCAATATCACCGCCGATGGTGGGAATCACGATCAGGTCCGCCGCCGGTGCCTGTTCCCAGGTGCACTGGGCCTGCAGGGTAATGCCGTTGATACAACGACAGGGGCCGCCATCAATGGTGGCCAGGGTAACGGCGAAGCGGGGCTGGGGGGACTGGTCATGAATCCGGGCCCAGCTCACCCCGGCCATGCGGAACAGGTCGATGATGCCGGTAATGGCAGTGGCCAGGGCGCCATCAAAGGCGGCAATGGTGACCCGGTGCAGGGCAGGTGAGGGGGCTTCCCCGGTGTGGTGGGCCAGTTGCGACGACATACTGCGCATTTCCGTACAGGTCCGTGGGTGAACGGGCTGGCGTCAAGATAGCAGCCCGTTATGGGGATCAGTGCGAGCCAGAACCCTGAGGGTTGTCCCGGGCAGCAACGGGTTGTCTGGCACAACTGACCATGATTATGTCAGTAGTGACAGTGCAGGGCCAGTGTGACCTGTGGCATGCTGGCAGACATTGTCATCCATCTGCCCGGAGCTGCCGTTATGACCGACACCCTGATCAATCGCCGTGATCTCACCTTCCAGTTGTATGAAGTGCTGGACACTGAGAGCCTGTGCGAGCGGGAGCGCTTCAGTGAGCACAACCGGGACACCTATGAAGCGGTGCTCGACACCGCAGAGAAAATTGCTCGTGAGCAGTTTGCCCCCCATAACGCCCTGGCGGATAAAGAGGAGCCCCAGTTCGTGGATGGCAAGGTGACCATGCGTCCTGAGGTAAAAACCGCCATTGATGCCTACGCAGAAGCCGGTTTTATTGCCGGCCGCCATGATTATGAGCTGGGTGGCATGCAGCTGCCGGAATCGGTGATGACTGCCTGCAGCGGATTTTTTATGGCCGCCAACCCCAGCACCTCCGGTTACCATTTTCTGACCACGGCGGCGGCCAATGTGATTCGCGCTTTCGGCTCTGACGCCCAGAAGGGCGCCTACCTGGCACCCATGCTCACCGGGCGCTTCACCGGCACCATGGCCCTGACGGAGCCCCATGCGGGGTCCGCCCTGGCGGATCTGCGCACCTCTGCCAGCCCCACGGACCAGGAGCATTATCTGATCAAGGGGGCCAAGATTTACATCTCCGGGGGTGACCATGAGTTAAGTGACAACATCGTCAATCTGGTGCTGGCCCGCATTAAAGGGGCGCCTGCAGGGGTGAAGGGCATTTCCATGTTTATCGTGCCCAAGTACCGGCTCAATGATCAGGGCGAGCCCGGGGAGCGCAACGGCGTGTCGCTGGCGGGGCTGATCCACAAGCTGGGTTACCGGGGCACCACCTCCACGGCCCTCAGTTTTGGTGATGATGCGGACTGCCATGGTTTCCTGGTGGGGGAGCCTCATCAGGGCCTGCGTTATATGTTCCAGATGATGAATGAAGCCCGCCTTGGGGTGGGTTTTGGCGCGGCGGCCATCGGCT
>REBR01000117.1 GCA_007692645.1 Halomonadaceae bacterium
AGAAGAACCCCCACACCGCCTGCAGCACCCGGTCTGAGACCGGCCGGTTTCCCAGTTTGATGGGAATCACGGCATTGGGGTGCAGCAGGCGACGGATTTCCCGGGAGCCCTGGCGGTAAATCAGCAGAATCCGGATCACCTTCATGCCGCCACCGGTGGAGTTGGCGCAACCCCCCATAAAGGCCATCAGAACCAGCATCACCGGCAACATACCGGGCCAGGTGGCAAACTCAGCGGTGGTGAAACCGGCGGTGGTGGCAATGGAGATGACCTGGAACATGCCTTTGGTGACGGCGGTGAAGGGGTCCATGGTGCGGCTGATGATCAGCACCAGCACGGTGAGGATGATGGCCCCCAGTAGCACACCGGTATAAAAACGGAATTCCGGGTCCTTCAGGTAGTGGTAAACACTTTTCTGTCGCCAGCTAATGAAATGCAGGGCAAAGTTGACCCCGCTCAGGAACAGAAAGAAGCTGCCGATCACTTCAATCAGCCGGCTGTCGAAGTGTGCGATGTTGTCGTCATAGGTGGAGAAGCCACCGATGGAGACGGTGGAAAAGCTGTGGCCGATGGCATCGAACCAGTGCATGCCGGCAGCCAGATAGGCAGAGGCGCAGGCAATGGTCAGGCCCACGTAGATGTACCACAGGGCCTTGGCGGTCTCGGCTATTCGTGGCGTCAGTTTGTTGTCCTTCACCGGCCCGGGCACCTCTGCCCGGTACAGCTGCATGCCACCAATGCCCAGCATGGGCAATATCGCCACCGCCAGTACGATGATGCCGATACCGCCAAACCACTGCAGTTGTTGGCGGTACCAGAGAATGGACTTGGGCAGTTCCTCCAGGCCGGTAATCACCGTGGCCCCGGTAGTGGTCAGGCCAGACAGAGCCTCGAACAGGGAGTCGATATACCCCAGGTCCGGTTCATTGCTGAGAAAGAAGGGAATGGAGCCCGCCAGGCTGAGCACGATCCAGAACAGGGAGGTAATCAGAAAGCCATCGCGAATGCGCAGGTCCTGCTTGGTATACCGGGTGGGCATCCATAGCAGCGCCCCAAGGACCAGGATAATGGCAAAACCTTCCAGGAACGGCATCACCTGGCCGTCGTCATAGAGCAACGAGATCAACACCGGCGGCAGCAGCGTGAGGCTGAACAGCATCATCAGCAGGCCGAGAATCTTGGCGATTACCGCGTAACGCATGGAATCTCTCTAATCAGAAGAACGTCAGGCCGACCTGGAACAGCCGTTCCACTTCCCGGATGCGGGTCTTGTCCACCAGAAACAGAATGACATGGTCATCGGGCTGGACCCGCACATGGTCATGGGCCACCAGCACTTCATTGTGGCGCACAATGGCACCGATGGTGGTGCCCTCTGGCAGCGGCACTTCATCCAGACGCATGCCCACCACCTTGGAGGAGCGGGCATCCCCGTGGGCAATGGCCTCGATGGCCTCCGCCGCACCCCGGCGCAGGGAGTGGACATTCACCACATCCCCCCGGCGCACGTGGGTGAGCAGGCTGCCGATGGTGGTCTGCTGGGGGGAAATGGCCACGTCAATCTCGCCCCCCTGGATCAGGTCCACATAATCCGGGTTGTTGATCAGGGTCATCACCTTGCGCACCCCCAGCCGCTTGGCCAGCAGGGAGGCCATGATATTGGCCTCGTCATCGTCGGTGACGGCACAAAATACATCGATATCGTCGATGTTTTCTTCCAGCAGCAGTTCTTTGTTGGCGGCGTTACCCTGCAGCACGATGGCCCGCTTGAGGTTCTCAGACAGTTCCACGCAGCGCTCTTTGTTGCGCTCAATGATTTTCACCTGGTAGCGGGACTCCAGGGTCTGGGCCAGGCGGAAGCCGATATTGCCGCCGCCGGCAATAAAGATACGCTTGTAGGGGCGCTCCAGGGGCTGCAGCTCGCTCATCACCGCACGGATATGGTCCGTGGCGGCGATAAAGAACACCTCGTCCCCGTCTTCAATGATGGTGTCCCCCTGGGGAATAATCGGCCGGTCCTGGCGGAAAATCGCCGCTACCCGGGTATCGATACGGGGCATGTGTTCCCGCAGGAATGACAATTCGTGGCCCACCAGGGGCCCGCCGATAGTGGCGCGAATGGCCACCAGCCGCGCCAGGCCCCGGGAAAAGTCCAGTACCTGCAGGGCGCCGGGGTATTCAATCAGGCGGGTGATGTGTTCGGTAACCACCTGCTCCGGGCTGATCAGTACGTCCACCGGAAAGCCCTCGGGGCCGAACAGCTCCTTGCGGTTCAGGTAGGCGCTGGCCCGCACCCGGCTGATCTTGGTGGGGGTCTTGAAGCAGGAATAGGCCACCTGGCAGGCCACCATGTTCACTTCATCGCTGCTGGTGGTGGCGATCAGCATGTCCGCATCCTGGGCCCCGGCTTGTTTCAGCACGTGGGGAAAGGAGCCGTAGCCCTGGATGGTACGGATATCCAGGCGGTCCTGCAGTTGCCGCAGGCGCTCGCCCTTGCAGTCGATGACGGTGATGTCGTTGGCTTCCCCTGCCAGGTGCTCTGCCAGGGTGCCGCCCACCTGGCCGGCGCCAAGAATGATGATCTTCATTGTGTGAATCCCTGAACCTGCATGTGCGGTTACCAGTGAAAGTGGTGCGATTCTACACTAAATCTGTGCTGCGGGATTTTTCCGCAGACTGGCATAGAAAAAGCCGTCATGGCCGTTCTGCTGGGGCAACAGTTGCCGGCCGTAACCGGTGTCCTGCCCCCAGTCCGCATCAATCAGCTCCAGTTCTGCGTCCAGCTGCAGGTTCACGAAACGGCTGATAATCCGGCTATTCTCCTGGGGGAACACGGAACAGGTGGCATACACCAGGCGACCACCGGTGGCCAGTGTACGCCAGCATTGCTGCAGCAGTTCAAGCTGCAGGTCCGCCAGGGCCTTGATGTCGGTTTCCCGGCGGAGCAGTTTGATGTCCGGGTGGCGGCGCATCACGCCGGTGCCGCTGCAGGGGGCGTCCAGCAGAATGCGCTGAAAGGGCATGCCGTCCCACCAGCTGTCTGTGTCCCGGGCGTCCGCGGCCTTGAGGGTAGCGAACTGGCCGATGCGGTCCAGGTTTTCCTGCACCTGCTCCAGGCGACTGGCGTCCTGGTCCAGGGCCACCAGCTCTGCCAGTTCCGGCTGTGACTCCAGAATGGCACCGGTTTTGCCCCCGGGGGCGGCGCAGGCATCCAGCACCCGCTGGCCCGGCTCCACCTGTAACAGGGTGGTACATAGCTGGGCTGCTTCATCCTGCACACTGTAGTGGCCGCTGAAAAAGCCCGGCAACTGGTCCACCGGCACCGGTCTGGCCAGTTGGATGCCCTGGGGCGCCCAGGGGCAGGGGCTGGCGTCGATTTCTTCTTGCGCCAGTTGCTCCAGGGCCTGTTCCCGGGTCAGGTGGCGGCGGTTGACCCGCAGGGTCATGGGGGGGTGACCATTATTGTTCTGGGCGATACTCTGCCACTGCTCCGGGTAGTTGCCTTTGAGCTTACCCAGCATCCACTCCGGGTGGCTGGTGGTCATGGCGTCGGTGGCGGGGGTGGGCTCACCATCCCGGTCTGCCCCCCGCAGTATGCCATTCACCAGCCCGGTCAGGCCCGGAGCACCCAGGGTGCGGGCCGCCGCCACGGTTTCATGAATAGCGGCATGGGGGGCAATGCGGGTATGGCGCAGTTGGTACAGGCCCAGTATCAGCAATGCTTTAATCAGCCCCTGATCTTTGCCCAGGGGTTTGCGCATGCGCTGCTTCAGCTCCCCCTCAAGGCGGTGATACCAACGGCAGCTGCCAAAGCACCAGTCCTGCAGCTGGCCCCGGGTGGCGGGGTCACAGTCGGCCAGCAGTGGGGGCATCAGTTGGGTCAGTGAGCGACCTTGTGCGCTGACGGCATAAATGACTCTGGCGGCCTGGGCGCGCCGGTCGGGAAGGCTCATAAAAGGTTCAACTCGCTGCCAGTCTGCAGTAGGGGGCGACCGCCATTGATCAGGTCCTGGGGGGTCTGGGGCTGTTTGCCGGGCAATTGCAGCCGGGTCAGGCGCAGAACCCCGTCGCCGCAGGCCACATCAATGCCGTCACGGTGGCGCTCCAGCACCTGTCCGGGACGGAGGGCTGCGGCCATGGCGGGCAAGGGGGTGGCGGCCAGAATACGGATGCGGGTCTCGCCCTGGTCGGCGTAGCACACCGGCCAGGGGTTAAAGGCTCGCACCTGGCGCGCCAGGGTGGTGGCGGGTTGCTGCCAGTCCAGGGCGCCGTCGTGTTTGTTCAGCTTGTGGGCATAGCAGGCCTGGCTGTCGTCCTGGGGCTCCGGCGTCAGGGTGCCTGCCGCGAGCTGTGCCAGGGCGGCGTTAATGGCTTCGCCACCCATCACTGCCAGGCGGTCATGAAGACTGCCGCCGGTATCCGTGGCAGCAATGGGCGTGGTCTGCTTCAGCAGCATGGCGCCGGTGTCCAGGCCCTTGTCCATTTGCATGATGGTGATGCCGGTCTCCCGGTCGCCCGCCGCAATGGCCCGCTGGATCGGCGCCGCACCGCGCCAGCGGGGCAGTAGAGAGGCGTGGATATTCAGACATCCATGGCGGGGTAGATCCAATACCGCCTGGGGCAATAGCAGGCCATAGGCGGCCACAATCATCACATCTGCACGGTAGCCGGCCAGGGTGGCCTGGGCTTGGGGGTCTTTCAGGGAGAGGGGCTGCTCCACCGGCAGGCCTGCATCCAGGGCCGCCTGGGTGACCGGGCCGGGTTTGGCTTTACGGCCACGGCCCGCGGGGCGGTCTGGCTGGCTGTAAACGGCGACAATGTCGTGGCCGGCGGCCAGCAACGCCTGGAGCGCCGTGGCGGCAAACTCCGGGGTGCCGGCAAACACAATGCGCATCAGGACTCCTGCCGCAGTTGCTTCTCCAGCTTCTTGCGGATGCGCCCCCGCTTCAGGCTGCTGAGGTAATCCACAAACAGCTTGCCGTCGAGGTGGTCCACTTCATGCTGCAGGCACACAGCCATTAGTCCGGTGAGGTCTTTTTCAAAGGGCTCGCCGTTGCGATCCAGGGCTTTTACCCGCACATGGGCGACCCGGGTGATCTTTTCATAGTAGCCTGGGATGGAAAGGCAGCCCTCCTGCATTTCTTCAGGCTCACCGTCGAGCACTTCATACTCCGGATTAATAAACACCAACGGGTCGTTCTGTTCTTCTGACAGGTCAATTACCAGCACCCGCTTGTGCACATTGATCTGGGTGGCTGCCAGACCAATGCCGGGGGCGTCATACATGGTTTCGAGCATGTCGTCAGCCAGGATGCGTATACTGTCGTCTACCTTTTCCACCGGTTTGGCCACGGTGCGCAGACGCTGATCGGGGTACACCAGAATGTCGCGAATCATAGGTCTCTACTGGTTACGGTGAGTCGTTACTATTGCGATAGTGGAAAAATTCGCCTTGCTGGACTAATTTACGGCAATAGGCAGATGTTATTATCCCAATTCACTGGGCCGAGTACAAACAGGCCGTGCCGCCGGGTAGTGCTTACCGGTCAAGAACAATGCAAGTCATCAAGGATCCAGACCATGAGGAAACTGCTGTTCGCTCTTACCGTTGTTGCTTGCCTGGCGGCTCACACTGCTTTGGCGGGCCCGGAATTGCGCAATGACCATCCGGATCGCTATACGGTAGTGACGGGCGATACCCTGTGGGATATTTCCGGCCGCTTCCTCAATGAGCCCTGGTTCTGGCCGGAAATCTGGCACGTTAACCCCCAGATCGACAACCCTCACCTGATTTTTCCCGGGGATGTGCTGGCACTGATTTACATTGATGGGCAGCCGCGCCTGACCAAGGTGGCCTCTGAACGGGTTATTCGCCTGTCGCCACAGGTCAGGGCCACGGCCATTGATACCCCGATCCCCACCATTCCATTGGATGCCATTGAAAGCTTCCTATCGGAAACCCGCATTATTGACAGTGATCTGCTGGATTCCGCCCCCTATGTGCTGGAAGGCACTGACCGGCGCATTGTCAGCGGCGCCGGTGACCGGGTCTACGCCCGGGGCAATGCCACCCGGGGTGAGAACCTGAGCGTATTCCGCCGCAACGTGGAATATGTGGACCCGGAAACCAATGAATTTCTTGGCCTTGAAGCCCGCTCCATTGGCCGCGGCCGGGTGTCTGCAGCAGAAGGGGAAGTACTCACCTTTCAGCTGACCCGTACCCGGGAAGAAGTCCGGACTGAAGACCGTCTGCTGCCCGCGGAAGACCGGGAAATTACCACCAGCTTCCAGCCCAGTGCCCCGGATAAAGACATTCGCGGTCTGATGATTGCTGTGGAAGATGGGGTATCCAACATCGGCCAGTACGATGTGGTGACCGTGAACCGGGGCGAGCGTGAAGGTCTGCGCCCGGGCAATGTGCTGGCAGTTTATAAAGAAGGGGGCACAGTGCGGGATCCGGTTACCGACGAACTGGTCAAGCTGCCCTCGGAGCGGGCAGGTTTGCTGATGGTGTTCCGCACCTATGAAAAGCTCAGCTATGGCCTGGTGCTGCAGGCATCCCGGCCGCTGGCGCTGATGGATTCTGTGCGTAACCCCTGAAGGGCGCCGCCGGGCCTGTCGCTTATGACAGGCAGAGAAGCCCCTGCCCGAGACGCTATCCTTGAGCCGTGAAAAATCTGGCTGAAAAAGGATAGTGTTATGGAGATTGCCAGCAAGGGCGCTATGGATAGCGCCACGGACCAGGATGCCATCAATACCCAGTGGTTGATGCTGTCGCTACTGCCCGGCCTGACTCCGAGACACCAGGCCCCCCTGCTGAGTTACTGGGACTCCCCCCGGTCCCTGCTTGAGCAATCCCCCGAAACCCTGCGAGCCCTTGGGCTGCCCCCCGCTACCCGTTCTGCCATTGCCGCCTGGCAAGCCAAGCGGCTGCCCCGGGAGCTACAACAGTGGCTGGACCATGCCCGGGAGGGGCTGTCCCGGGGGCTGTTCTCGCTGTTGACCTGGGACGACGCCACTTACCCGCCACTGTTGCGCCACATTGCTGATCCCCCGGCCCTGCTCTATGTGCGCGGCAACCCTGGTGCCCTGCAAGGTCCGCAACTGGCCATCGTCGGCAGCCGCCGGGCCAGCCGTGACGGTCTGGATAACGCCGGGCGCTTTGCCAGAGAGCTGAGTCAGGCAGGTTATGGCATTGTCAGCGGCCTGGCCCTGGGGGCTGATGGCGCTGCCCACCAGGGGGCCCTGGAGGCCCAGGGCCGCACCGTGGCCGTGCTGGCTGCGGGGGTTGAACGCATCTATCCGCCACGACACCGAGCCCTGGCAGAGGCTCTGCTGGCGCAACAGGGGGTACTGATATCAGAGCTGCCCCCCACCATTCCCAGTGAGCCCCAGCAATTTCCCCGGCGCAACCGCATCATCAGCGGGCTCAGCCGGGGGGTGCTGGTGGTGGAGGCCAGTCTGCGCAGCGGCAGCCTGGTCACCGCCCGCCTGGCCATGGAGCAGGGTCGTGAAGTGTTTGCCCTGCCCGGCTCACTGGGCAACGCCCAGGCCCGGGGCTGCCATCAGCTGATCCGTGACGGCGCCCGGCTGGTGGAGTCGGTGCCACAGATATTGGAAGAACTGACCGGGTGGCAACAGCAATCGGCTCCGGATCTGTGGCCTGAGCCGGTGGCTGGGGCGAGGGAAGATATGGACAGTCAGGATACTGAGCCTGAGACCCCTGTGCAGCAATCGTCCTCTGGGGAGTCATTCCTGTCGGCCCGGGAACAAGCCCTGCTGGCGGTTATGGGTTTTGACCCGCAATCAACCGATACCCTGTGTGAACGCTCCGGGCTGCCGCCAGAGGAGTTAATGCAGTGCCTGATGGGGCTGGAAATGGCAGGGGTGGCTTATGCGGTTGCCGGGGGGTATCGGCGCTCCAGTGGTTAATCGATGACCCCCGGGTAACGCTGTTTGGCCCGGTAGAGGCGGTAAATGGTAATGCTATTGGCAACAATCACCAGGGCTTCTGCCAGGGTGCCCCCCACTGAGCCAACCAGGATGTGACTCAGTGCCCAGGAACTTGCCGCCAGCCCTAAAACGATACGCAATGGGATACCACGGAGCAGAAACATTCCCACAGTACCCAGCACCATGGCGACGATAGCGGGCAGGTCTGCCCAGCCCTGCCAGGTGAATAGGGCCGCCACGGCGCTGGCGGCCAACACCATGGTCATTGCCAGCTTGTTGCCCGGATAGCGCCGAGCCAGTGCAATGCGCAGGATCACCAGTAGCGACAATGCAGCGGCAGTCCAGCTCTCAAACAGCAGAAACTGAATAGCGAAGGCCACATTCGCAGAGAGCAGCAGTACCAGTAGCCGGTCGTCCTGCTTACTGGAAAAAGCCAGCACACAAAGTATCAGCGACACCAGCCCAAAAAACTGCCCGGCCAGGGCGTTGTAGCCTTCCACCATCACCACCCACTCCCCGCACCCGCCACCCTAAAATGCACAGCCTGATCACTGCCAGCCTGCCTGTCCCTGCCAATGTGCCTGTCCCCTGCCAATGTGCCTGTCCCGGCACCTGATAGCGAATACCAATGTTGAGTGCCTGTCCCAGAGGGTCTTGAGAATGTTGAGTGCCTGTCCCAGAGGAGTGAGTTTTGAGTGCCTGTCCCAGAGAAGGGTTGAGTGTGTTTGAGTGCCTGTCCCATAGAAAAGTGATTCCCGTCATTGTTGTCAGGGGGAAAATATTTCCTACTCGCTTAGATTACTGGGGCGGTGCCTTGGTACACTGGCGCCTTTCCAGGCGGTTATGGACAGGGTCATGGCAGCAGTCAGCAACAGTCAGTGGTGGCACCTGCGCCGTGGGGCGGGGTGTTTGCGTCAGGGGGGGGTGCTGGCCTACCCCACGGAGGCGGTCTGGGGGCTGGGGTGCGACCCCTGGTCCCGGGTGGCGGTTGAGCGGTTGCTGGAGCTTAAGAGCCGGCCGGTGGGCAAGGGGCTGATTCTGGTGGCGGCAGATGAAGGGCAGCTGGAGTTTCTGTTGGCAGGGCAGCCGGCGGCGTTGCGTGAGGCGGCTTCCCGCTGCTGGCAGCAGCCCCGGGCGGTGAGTCTGTTGCTGCCGGATCCCGAGGGGCGCATTCCCCCCTGGATCCGCGGTGACCATGACCAGGTGCTGGTGCGGGTCTCCCACCATCCCCAGGTACAGGCGCTATGCCGGGCTTTTGGGGGGCCGGTGGTGTCCAGCTCCTGTAACCCTGCCGGTCGGCAACCGGCCCGCTATAGCTGGCAGGTGCAGCGTTATTTCCGTCATCAGTTGGACGGTGTTTTGCCGGGCAGCACCGGCCAGGCCCGTCGCCCCAGTGTCATTCTGGACCCCTTAAGCGGCCGCCAGCTGCGGGCCTGAACCGGCAACTATCAGTAGGGTGTAAATCATCATGACAACCATCGATATCGATGCGGTAAAAGAGTATCTCCTGGGCCTGCAGGACAGCATCTGCCAGCGCCTGAGCGAGATGGATGGCCGTGCCCGCTTTGTGGAGGAGAACTGGCAGCGGGAAGAAGGCGGCGGTGGCCGCAGCCGGGTGATCACTGAGGGGGCCCTGTTTGAGAAAGGCGGCGTGAATTTTTCCCATGTGATGGGTGACCGGCTGCCCCCATCAGCCTCTGCCAGCCGCCCGGAGCTGGCGGGTGCCACCTGGCAGGCCATGGGGGTATCCCTGGTGATGCACCCGGCCAACCCCTATGTGCCTACCTCCCACGCTAACGTGCGTTTCTTTATCGCGACGCCCCCGGAAGGGGGCCCGATCTGGTGGTTTGGCGGCGGCTATGACCTGACCCCCTATTACGGCTTCGCGGAAGACTGCCGCCACTGGCATAGGGTGGCTGAAGCTGCTTGCAGGCCCTTTGGTGAAACTATCTATCCCCGCTTTAAAAACTGGTGCGACGAGTATTTTTATCTCAAGCACCGGGATGAATGCCGGGGTGTGGGTGGCCTGTTTTTCGACGATTACAACGACGGCGATTTCAACCGCAGCTTTGCCCTGATGCAGTCCGTGGGGGACAGCTATCTGGATGCCTATGTACCGATCCTGGCACGCCGCCGGGAGCATGCCTACGGGGAGCGTGAGCGGCAGTTCCAGCTTTACCGCCGGGGCCGTTATGTGGAGTTCAACCTGGTGTATGACCGGGGCACATTGTTCGGCCTGCAGTCCGGCGGCCGCACCGAGTCGATTCTGATGTCCCTGCCGCCCCTGGTGCGCTGGGAATATGGCTGGACTCCGCCAGAGGGTTCCGAGGAAGAGCGCCTCACCCGTTACTACCTGCAACCCCGTGACTGGCTGGGAGATCAGCAGCATGCCCCATGACCGTTATGCCGTGGTGGGCAACCCCATCAGCCACAGCAAGTCCCCACTGATTCACCAGGCCTTTGCCCGGCAAACCGGTGAGCAGCTCACCTATGAGCGCCTGGAAGGTCCCCTGGAAGGCTTTGCTGACTGGGTGACGGCCTTCTTTGACCAGGGGGGTGCCGGTTTGAACGTCACCGTGCCGTTCAAGCAGCAGGCCTGGGAGCTGGCTCAGGTGCACAGCGAGCGGGCCGCCACAGCTGCGGCGGTGAATACCCTCTACCGGGATCAGAACGGGCGACTGGTGGGGGATAACACCGACGGGGCCGGTCTGGTGCGGGACCTGACCCATAACCATGGGGTCAGCCTGGCCGGTGCACGCATCCTGTTGCTTGGCGCCGGTGGCGCGGTGCGGGGTGTGCTGACACCGCTGCTGGCGCAAGCCCCGGCCAGCCTGACCATTGCCAACCGCACCCCGGCAAAGGCCGAGGCACTGTGCAGCGAGTTTGCCGGCAAGGTACCGCTGCACCACAGGTCCTTCGCGGAGCTTGTGGGGCCCTTTGACCTGATCATCAACGGCACCAGTGCCAGTCTGCAGGGTGACTTGCCACCCTTGCCCGAGGGCCTGCTGGCGCCAGGGGCCAGTGCCTATGACATGATGTACAGCCAGAATATTACCCCGTTCAACCAGTGGGCCAAGGCCCAGGGCGCTGCAAAAACCCTGGATGGGCTGGGTATGCTGGTGGAGCAGGCGGCGGAATCATTTCGTCTGTGGCGGGGCAGGTTGCCGGACACGGCCCCGGTGATTGCCCGGTTGCGTGCCGGGGAAACCTGAGTGGCTGCGGCCCCCTCCCCCCGGCTGAGCCTGGTTCGGGCAAAGGCCGTAACCTACCCCGAGAAAAACCCCCGGCAGGGATGGTATACTGTCGCCCCAATTGTTTAATGATCGAGGTGTTGCCGTGAGTGGTCCCGATAAGCCGAAAGTATTTGATGAGCCCTGGGGCGATGAGCGCATCCGTGGCTTCCTGTTTCTGTCCCCCTACGACACCGCCAAAAACGCCGATTACCACGTGCTTCTCAAGGCCTACCATGCTATGCGCATTGGTGAGTTCCAGCGTTTTCTGACGTTCTTTAATGAAGCAGAGCGCAATCTCAATGCGGTGAATGACGAGGGTGAAACCATTCTCGACCGGGTGGGGCAGCATGTGCGCTGCAAGGAATACGCTGACGCCCTGAAAGCGGCTGGCGCCAAGTCAGCCAAAGAGGCCGGTGCTTCGGCCTGAAGCCGGGGTTTGCCCCTGTTTCAGAGCTTTGCATGATTTTGCATAATAGAGTAAGGCGGCGCCCCCAGGGAGCGCCGCTTTTTGTGTGTAAGGGTTCAGGCATTATCCCCCTTACCCGGTTTACTCCACCTCCACCTCGATAGAGCGGGGCTTGGCCTTCTCCTGTTTGGCCAGGCGCAATTCCAGCAGCCCGTCACGGTAGCTGGCCTTGATGTGCTCATCATCCACATGCTCAGGCAGAGTGAAGCTGCGGGCGAACTGGCCATAGGCCCGCTCAATACGGTGCTGGCGCATCTCTTCATCCACGGCTTTTTCCGGGGGTCGTCGTTCCCCCTGGATGGTGAGCACGCCGTTATTCACCGACACCTTCACGTCTTCTTTTCTGACCCCGGGGATCTCACTGACGATAATGAATGCATCGTTGTCTTCGCTGATATCCACAACCGGTATCCAGTCGGCTTTCTGTAACACCTCCCGGTGACCATTGCCCAGCTGACTGCGGTTTGCCAGTTGCCGGTTATAACGCTCCAGAATGTCTTCAAATTCCGCCAGGGGATTCCAGCGGCTGGTAGTGACCATAGTGCACCTCCTTTCAGGAAATGGGATGACTTGTGTGCCGTCTGCGGGGACGGGTTAAGGGCTCCCAGCTGACTTACAGAAATAATTAGGGGCTGCCGTATGGGTTTCAAGGGGTTTTGTGTGAATTGATCCACTGAGGCATTGAGAGGCATATCGCAATATTTAACATTGTAGTGGGCGCCTTCAGCAGAACGGGAATGTGCTGATTGTCTGCACAGTAGAGCCTGGGAGATGGTGAGCAAAACCGGGACAAGAGTGTCGTATTATGAAATCACCACGGCAGCTGGCAGGGGTCAGCAGGCGTTTGCTGGGCTTTTTTTCAGGACTGTGTCTGTTGGGCCCCTCCAGTGTGCTGGCTGCCGCCAGCTACGGTATATTGCCCCAGGATGTGGGCTCAGCCCAGGCCCTTTCCCCCTTCAGCAGCCGTGCCTCCGCCGCTTTTTATAACCCGGCTGCCCTGGTCTTAAGCCCCAGGGGGGAGCTGACCGGGGCCATCCTCCATGCAGACCATGAGCTCAATGGCCGCAGCCTGGGGGGGGAAGCCCCCCTTGAGCGGGATGGCCAGAGGCTCAGTGACACCCCCTCACAACAACTGCAACTGGGCCTGAAAACAGATCTGAGTGGCCTGACCCTGTCGGATCACCCGATTCTGCTGGGGGTAATGCTGGGTAGTGATCGCTTTACCAAGGAGATCATGGCTTTTGAGGCTGCCACCTCCCGGGAAGGGCAGTTTATGCGTTACCAGCGCCAGCCATTGCTGCTGTCCGTTGGCGTTGGTACCCGGGTCTGGCGGGGCCTTAACCTGGGGGCCGGGGTACGGGTGACCCTGCGCAATGAGGCGGACCTGTTTGTAAACACCGACCTGGGGGGCAATACCGAATCGGAAGCCCTGAGTGTCAGTGCCAGCCCCACCCTGTCACCGGTGGTGGGGGCGACCCTGGACCTGGGGGAAACCTTCGGCGGCGGCCAGGGCTGGATGCAGGGGCTGTCATTGGCGGCCAGCTACCGGGGTTATGCCAGTAACCGCACCCAGGTGGCGGCAGAGGCAGAAATCGACGGGGTGGTGCAGGACCCGGGTCTGGAACTTGCTTTAAACACCTTTGATGCCTTTACCCCGGCCACCTTCACCTTAGCCAGCCAGTACCTGTTTGGCACCGGCACCACATTTGGTCTGGCACTGGAATACCAGGACTGGAGCAAGGTGCAGGAGGACCTGGCCCGGGACACGGTACATGATCAGGCGCAAATACAGTTCCGGGATGTGCTGATTCCCCGGCTGGGATTTGCCCACCCCCTGAATGACTGGCTAACCGTGCGGGGCGGTGTTGCCTGGGAGCGTTCTGCCCTGGAGTCCGGTCCCCAGCTGAATGTGAACTACCTGGATAACGACCGCATCGTACTGGGGGTGGGGGCCAGTGCCACCTTGCCCCAGTTTGCCCCCCTGGCCTATCCCATCACCCTGGAATTTGGTTACCAGTACCAGGAACTGCGGGACCGTGATTTTGAGCTGTATTCTGACGACCCCGCCAACCCCACCGGGCCTGATGCCCCCTTTGAAACCCTGCAGGCTAACGGTTCAGTACATGTCTTTTCCGGCAGCCTGACCCTGACGTTCTAGCCCAGAGCCCAGAGCAGTGATGAAACAGCCAGAGCAGTGATGAAACAGAGAGAACAGTGATGAAACAGAGCGTCTTACGCGTTTTTCTAAGCCTGGGTCTGGTTCTAGGTCTGAGCGGCTGCCTGGGTGACGATAAAGCCAGCCCCGCCAGTGACGCTACCTGGCAGGCAAGAACCCAGAGCCTGATTTACAGCTACCCGGCTGCAGAGCAAATCCAGGTCCCCCTGTCAGCACCGGTGGTGCTGCGTTTTTCCAGTGCCGTAACCCACGAGCCCCTGGAGCAGGCCATTGTGCTGCGGGGCCCTGGGGGTGAGCCGAAGGATTACCAGGTCAGTACGGTGGATCAGGGCCGTGGCTTACTGCTCACGCCCCTTGAGCCCCTGACCCCTCGCAGCGACTACCGGGTAGAGATCCGTGAGCTGCAATTGGCCCAGGGCCCCGCTGCCGATGTGGACCTGCCTTTTACCAGCGCTGCCCTGGATCAGGGGCCGTTAAGCTGGGTGCAGGCCGGCGACGGTCTGGTGCTCGAACGCATGCTCCCGGATGGCGACCGGTTACCGGTGATGGACTTCTCCAGCCTGCGCCTGCAGTTCAGTGGCCCCCTGGAGAGGGGCTCGGTGGTGTATGGGGAAACCGTGCAGCTCACGGGGCCGGAGGGTCTGGTAGCGGCCCGGTTACTGGTAAAAGGCGCAAGGCTCACCATTGATCCCAAACAGGACCTGACCCCGGGGGTGGAATACACCCTGAGCCTGTCCCCGGGCATTCGTGACTGGCAGGGGCAGTCCTTAAGTCAGGTTCAGTCCCGCTTTACCCCTGGTGATTCCGGCAGCCGTTCCACCCTGGTGCAAACCCTGACCGATTCACAAAACGGTCAGCTGCTGTCTTTGCTCACCGGCCAGCCGGTGAACGAGATAGCCCTGGAGTCCATTCTGCTGGGGGACGACAACCGCTCATCCCAGCGGGGTAATGTCTATGCTGAGCTGGCTCATCTGCCCAGTTTCCCGGAGGTCTCTCCCTTGCGCATAGCCCGTGGCTCCCTGCTGCAAGGAGCGGCTCTGGAGCTGGCGGTTGGGGGTGAAGTGCCCCTGGGTTTTGACAGTGGCGATATCAGCATTCACTTTATCTCTGATGCCAGCGGCTACCTGCTGGAAAACCCCTATTCAGACCGCCGTGATGCACCCCGCCAGCTGGTGCTGTTTATGGATATTGCCTTAAGCAGCGAAGACCCCCGGGCCAGCAGTGCCATGACCCAGAGTATTCTGCACCTGCAGCTGAACGGTATCGCCCGGTTGCAGGATGAGCGCATGGTGATTGATGCGGTGGGGGTGGTGGAGCCCCGCATTCTGGGGCTGGAAAATGCCCGCAGCCTGCTGAGTTTTTCCATGGCCTCACTGGCTGACCAGCGTGACCCCCCGGCTCCCCTGAGGCCCGATGGGGGGCCGGTATTGAGCAGTTGGCAGCCCGCCGACCGCACCAGCCTGGCGAACCCGGGTGACCCGTTGATTTTCAATTTCAGCCATCCCCTGGAAGAAGCATTACTGGGGCAGAACGGCAATATTCTGTTGAGCAGCCTGAGTGGTTTGCTACCCTTTAGTGTCGCCCTGGACGGCTCTGCCGTGGTGATCACTCCGGAGTCACCCTTACCCACCGGGGAACCCCTGTTTGTCACCCTGTTTGAGACCATTGAGGATATCTACGGCAACCCCATTCAGCGCCTCAATGAATCCTTTACCCTGCCGGCGGAACAAACGGAAGACCCCCAGGCACCGGTGGTGGTGAGCAGCTACCCGGGGTTTCCCTGCACCACGGTGGAGTATGATCTGGCGGCGAATAATGCCGGACGTTGCCAGGGGGGCCGGGAGGACGATGACCACCTGCCACTGACCTCCCTGCCCCGGGAGCGCCCCATTGAGGTGAGCTTCTCCCGCTCCATGGACCCGGATAGCATAACCCCCACCACGGTGGTGGTAGAGCAGCTGGATACCCAGGGTAATGCCATGACAACGGTGCCAGGGCAGCTGTACACGGAAGACCGCACACTGCGTTTCTACCCGGAACAACCCTGGCAGGAAGGGGCCTATTACCGCTATCACCTGAGCTCCGTGGTGGAAAACCCGGCCTGTGGCAGTAACGCCCTGTGCGACCGCCGTGGCCTGCCCCTGCAAACCCAGTTGCTGGCGCAGCACCCGGATCAGGCGGTGAGCCCGGAACAGGGGGGGGATGGCTTAACGGTGCTGTTTCAGGGGGGCGCTGCCGGTGACGGGGTACGCCAGCCGCTGCTCAATCTGCCCACGGCTGACCGCAACGCCAACTTCCGCCAGGATGACGGCGAGCCCAGGCCTTCTGCCAACCCAGAGGCGATGCTTAACAGTGCCCGGCTGGTACCCAACCCGGAAGGCAACCCTGAGGGTGACGGCACGGCGGCCTCAGGCCTTATGCCAGACACTATTAATGCAGTAAAAGACGCCAATGTGGGCTGTGGCTTTGATGAACAGGACCAGCGCCTGGAGTGTGACCCGGACGACCAGACCATGTTTGTCACTGGCCGGCTGGATGCCGAGGTAATGGGGTTTATTCCCCCGGATGAACTGGATGCTGAGGATGACAGTATTCCCCAGCAGGTCCGGGATCAGGGCGGGGTATTGGTGTATATAAACCCGACCCACCTGATCATGTCCGGGGTGGTGGTCCATCCCATCGTTTCAGACCTTGTCGCCAGTATTAATATGGATGCAGAACCGGTGCACATTGGCCCCCAGGTTATGCGCATGCGCTATGCCTGCAATGCCGCCGTGGCCGGTGACTGTGATGGGCCGGACCAGGGGCGCCTGAGGGCCTGGATTTTTGAGGAGGACGGCGCACCGAGCCTGAGTACCACCATGAACCTGTACCTGGATGCCCCCCGCCTGGACCCGATCGTCAGGAACTTCAACTTTGACCCCCCGGAAACCCTGCCGGTGACCCATAACCTGTACAGCTACCCGCTGACACTGAGCCTGGGGGGCAGCATGCAGGTTCTGGAGGATGGCCGCCTGGAAGTTTCCCAGGTCAGCCTGAATGCCATGACCATTAACGTGGAACTGATTATTCTGAACGGGCTGCAGGATGGGGTGATTTACCTGAGCGTGCCGGCGGGGGAAACGGTGATCAATTTCGTGTCGCCGCCGGTGAAACCCTAGCCACTCCCCTTGGCTGGAGCGGCTATTCAGCCAGGTAGCTGTCTTTCAGCTTGACGTAATTGGCCGCGGTGTAGCGGAAAAAGGATTTTTCTTCATCGCTCAATGGCCGTGCCTGGCGGGCCGGGCTGCCCCGGTACAGGAAGCCACTGGCCAGGGTCTTGCCCGGGGGCACCAGGGCACCGGCGGCCAGAATCACCTCATCTTCCACCACCGCACCGTCCATGACGATGGCACCCATACCCACCAGCACCCGGTTGCCAATGGTGCAGCCATGGAGCAGGGCTTTATGGCCAACGGTGACATCATCCCCCAGGGTCAAAGCATAACCGTCCGGGTTAAAAGGGCCCGCATGGGTAATATGGCAGACGCTGCCATCCTGAATACTGCAACGGTGGCCAATACGAATACGGTGCATGTCCCCGCGAAGGGTGGTCATGGGCCAGACTGAGCAGTCATCACCCAGCACCACATCACCAATAACGGTGGCGGTGGGGTCTACCCAGACCCGGGCACCAAGCTGTGGTCTCATGCCCTTGTATTGCCGTATGTTCGTCATCATTGTTACTCCCGGACATGTTAAAAACACGAAACGCTTTAAAAACAGGTAATGAAGCGATGCCATGGCGGTCAGACAGATGACAGCCTGACACGTTGCCGTCATTATGGGCAATCGACCTTAAGGGGTCACACCCACACGCTGACCGGATCAGGGGATATTTATGAGCAACCCGTTATTGGCGCAGGATCTTCTGCCACGCTTCGATACCATTAAAAACGATCACATCGAGCCGGCTGTAGACAGCATTATTGCGGATAACCGGGCCAGCATTGAACTGCTGGCAACTCAGCAGTCCCCCACCTGGGAGAGCCTGGCGGTGCCCATGCAGGGTCTGGAAGACCGGCTGAACAATGCCTGGTCGGTGGTCTCTCACCTCAATGGCGTGATGAATAATGACGACCTGCGACAGATCCACAAACGCTGCCTGGGCAAACTGACAGAATACGGCACCGAGGTGAGCCAGAATGCCGCCCTGTGCGAGGCCTACAAACGCCTGGCAGCCAGTGATCAATATCAGTCTCTGGATGAAGCCCAGCGCAAGTCCATTGAAAACTGCCTGCGGGATTTCCATCTGGGTGGGGTAGACCTGCCAGAGGCCCAGAAGCAACGCTTTGCCGCCCTCTCAAGCGAGCTTGCGGAGCTGACCAGCCGCTTCAGTGACAATGTGCTGGATGCCACCCAGAACTGGTCCAAACTGATCACTACAGAGTCAGACCTGGCTGGCCTGCCGGAATCCGCCATTGCCGGCGCCCGCCAGGCCGCCGAGCAGCGTGATCTTGAGGGCTTTCTGATTACCCTGGATTTCCCCAGTTTTTACCCGGTGCTCACTTACGCGGACAACCGGGACCTTCGCCGTGAAGTCTACGAGGCCTTTGTGACCCGGGCCTCGGACCAGGGCCCGGACGCCGGCCGCTGGGATAACACCCAGCTGATGCAGGACATTCTCGCCCGGCGCCATGAGCGGGCGCAGCTGCTGGGCTTTAACAATTACGCCGAGCGCAGCCTGGCCACCAAAATGGCCCGTAGCGTGGATGAAGTGACCGGTTTTCTTGAAGGCCTGGCGGTGAAAACCCGGCCCATGGCAGCCCGGGAACTGCAGGAACTGCAGGACTTTGCCACTGAAACCGATGGTGCCGGCACATTAGAGGCCTGGGACATGGGCTATTACGGCGAGAAACTGCGCCAGCACCGTTACGATATCTCCGAAGAGGCCCTTAAGCCCTGGTTCCCGGTTGAGCGGGTGGTTTCCGGTCTGTTCCAGTGTGTGGAAAAACTGTTTGGAGTGGATATCGAGGCGGATTCCCAGGTGAGTACCTGGCACCCGGAGGTGACGGCGTATCGCATTTCCCGTGATGGGGAGCCACTGGCCTGGTTCTACTTTGATCTGTACGCCCGCCAGGGCAAGCGCGGCGGCGCCTGGATGGCGGACTGCCGGGTGCGCTGGCGCCGGGAAGACCACAGCCTGCAGCTGCCCGTGGCCTTTCTCACCTGTAACTTCACCCCCCCGGTGGGGGAGCAACCCGCCCTGTTGACCCATGACGAAGTAACCACCCTGTTCCACGAGTTCGGCCATGGCCTGCACCATATGCTCACTAAAGTGGATGTGGCGGATGTGTCCGGCATCAATGGGGTAGCCTGGGATGCCGTGGAGCTGCCCAGCCAGTTTATGGAGAACTGGTGCTGGGAGCCTGAGTCACTGGGGCTGATTTCCGGGCATTTTGAAACCGGTGAGCCCCTGCCCCGGGAGTACCTGGAACGCATGCTGGCGGCCCGCAACTTCCAGGCAGCCATGCAGATGATGCGGCAAATGGAATTCTCCCTGTTCGATTTCCGCCTGCACCGGGACTACACTCCGGAAAATCCCCTGGATCCCCTGAAGGTGCTTGAGGAAGTGCGGGACGAAGTGGCCGTGGTCAGACCGCCGGCGTTCAACCGCTTCCCCCATAGCTTCAGCCATATCTTTGCCGGGGGCTATGCGGCGGGGTACTACAGCTACAAATGGGCAGAAGTGCTGGCGGCGGATGCCTTCTCACTGTTCCAGGAAAAGGGCATCTTTGATCCGGCCACCGGCCAGTCGTTTTTGCAGAACATTCTTGAGAAAGGCGGCTCCAGCGAACCCATGGAGCTGTTTGTGGCCTTCCGCGGGCGGGAACCGGATGTGACGGCGCTGTTGCAGCAATCAGGCCTGATCACGGATAACGCCGCCTGATGCGGTGTCTAATGGCAGCTCCGGAGACAGAGAAGGTAACACCATGAAAAAGCGTTTTATTGCCGGGGCCGTGTGCCCCCGCTGTAGCGAGATGGACCGCATCGTGATGTACAGCAGTGAAGAGAATACCTACCAGGAATGTGTCAGTTGCGGTTATCGCGACCGCCAACCCACGGCGGAGGAAATGGCCCAGGCGGCAGAGCTGGAAACCCGTGTGCGCCACAAGCCCCGGGCCATTAACACACCGGCGCAGCCGATCAAGTTCTTTCCGCAAAAGCCCAAAGAAACCCGTCACTAACGCAGGTCCGCAGGAAACGGCCGCAGGGTGTCCGGTTGCAGGGGCATCACCGGTAATGACTTTTCAGTGGTGAGCTCGTCCATAAACGGGTTCTGCAGCACGATAAAGTGCCGTTCATAGAGGCGCAGTTGTTCAATGGCCCGGCGGAAATGCCGGTCAAAATAACGATCGAAGGCCCCGGACTCAATGGCCCGGCGTAACCCCAGCTCAAGCCGCTGGGCCAGAACAATGTTGTCGGGGCTGACAAACAGGTAAGAAGGCATCTGGTATTGGATCAGCAGGTCGGTTTCCACCGTCAGGCCCTGCATATCCTGCTGTTCCATATCGATCAGCACCTCACTGGCACCCCGTAGAAAGCAGTCAAAGCGCGAGCGCCGCAGCATCGGAAACAGGCTTTCGAAACGGGGCACACTAACCACGTTCAGCCCGTTGGCCTGCAGAATAATCCGGTCTGGCCAATGGGTGCCCTGGCCGATGAGCAGGCCCCGGCGGTTAAACTGCTCCACATCCTGAATGCCGCTGAAGCGGTGCTGCTCCCCCTCTCGGATCAGGCACACCCGAAAGCCCAGCAACCCCCGGTCGAAAGGAATGGCGATGGGCAGCAGGTTTTTTTCCCGCTCCGGTGAAGTTGCCACATTGGCAATGGCCACCTGGCCATGGTTACCCGCATTCAGTTCCCGCAGGGCACGACCCTGGGGCGTGGATTCACTGGGCACCAGTATGACCGGGGGGTATTCCGGCGTCTGCTCCAGAGCCAGCTCCACCAGAGCTCTGACGGCAGAACTCTGGTAATTGCGCCGCCACAGCACCAGCTCTTTGGGCGCATCCGTGGCCGCCCCGGTGCCGTCACCATGAGTGCCTGTCCCAATGGCAGGGGTTATCTCTGCGGCAATCAAGCCAGGCAGGCACATACCCAGCAATACAGCACCAAGCCAGTTGGCCATGAAAACTCCTTTCATCAAGTCCGCCCTTTCCTGGCAGTCTGGTGCTGTAGGTGCGCGCTCTGTGCGCAACCCTCAGGAGTGCAGGCGGAAACGCCCTGGCCCCATCTGCAGAATCACCACTGCCGTCATCAGATAAAAAACCTGTAGTTCAATGGCCCAGCCGCCACTGGACTTCACCTGCAGTAGCTCATGGCTGTGGGACAGAATTAATGCAAATAGCATGTTGATGACTACGAGCAGGGCGGCAATCCGGGTCTGGTAACCCACAATCAGCATCAATGGTGCAACGATCTCCCCAATAAATACCCCGTAGGCGATAAAAGCCGGCAGGTTGTGGGCCACCAGCATTTGCTCAATAAAACCCACCCCATTGATCAGTTTCGACACACCGTGGAAAAGCAGCAGAAAGGCCAGAGTCAGGCGCAACATCAGGCGGCCAAGGTCGGGGTTATTAATCACTATCGGTCTCCATATGGGGGGTAAATAACCAGCATAGCCCCTGTGGGTAAAACCTGCGACTGTGGCGGCGAGAAGGGTTTAGAGACCGGCCCGGTGGGAGAGGTGAAAATGGATGTGGTTACGCTCCAGCAGGGTCTGCCAGTAGTGGCGCATCCACACCCAGGCGGCGTCACTGGCTTCGTCTACAAACGGGGCCAGGTTGAGGTCATAATACTCCGGGCTGCCGGCAATCTGGCGCACGGTAACCAACAGGGATTGGTCCAGCTCGTTGGCAAAGGGCTCACCAATCAGGTGGTGGCTGAGCAGGTTGGCCTGGGTGGCTTCAATCTCCACCAGGTTGCTGTTGCGGATGGTGCGGTTGTTCTCGTACATCTCCTCCATCAACCGGTGGCACTGGTAGGCTTTGATCAGCAGGGCATTGAGGCCGTCGAAACGGGCCAGCAATACCGAGGGGGTGGTGAAATACCCCATGGCCGCTGCCACAAAGGGCTGAAACAGCCGCTCAACCCCCGCTTCCCGGGCGCAAACCGCAACACATTCAATTAACCGGGGGGCCATTTCGATGTATTCCACCACAAAGCTGACCAGGTCCTTCACCGGGTCATTGCCCTCCAGGCTCACCATCAGGTGAATGGCTGGCAGTTTGTCAGCAATTTCCTGATGGAACTGGCCGGAATGCCCTTCCTGACGGTGGGCCTGGCGAACCATTGTGAGCACCGCTTCCGGTGATAGGGACGGAACCTTCATGTGCATGACTTCGTTGACAGACCCCGGCGAATACGGTGCGCCCCGAATACAGACTCTGTGTGGTCTGCGCCTGGCGGATGTTTTGCAGGCAGAGAGGCAATTCCAGCAGCAGCTGTGCTGCGACTTCATTCTGGAGTGTAGACCAGTTTAAAAACCGTGCCCGGTGAGTAGGGAATTCTTTCGCTGCCAGCGCCAGAAAAGCCCCCCCATGAGCAGGCCCCGGGTGGCCAGGAAGGTCATAAACGCAAACCACAGTCCCTGATTGCCCCAGCTCTGGGTCAGCCACCACACCGGCAGAAATACCAGCAACACAGACACCAGCATGGTGTTCTGCATGGCCCGGGTGCGCATGGCGCCAATAAAAATGCCATCAAAGGCATAACCCCACACTGCAATCAACGGCATCAGCCAGACCCAGGGCAGGAACTGGATGGCAGTGCTGCGCACCGGCTCAATGCTGGTTAACAGCTGTATCAGACCCTGGCCACCGGCCATAAACGCCAGGGTAAAGAGCCCGGCGCCCCACAGGGACCATTTCAGGGTGACCCGGCATACCCGCAGCAGGGCATTGCGGTCCCGGCGGCCCTTGGCTTCCCCCACCAGAGCTTCAGCGGCATGGGCAAAGCCGTCCAGGCCATTGGAAATAATAAGCAGAAAGGTCAGCAGCACCGCATTGGCGGCCACAATGGTCTCACCGGCACGGGCCCCCTGGGCGGTAAAAAAGGCAAAGGTGAACAGCAGCAGCAGGGTACGCACCAGAATAAACCGGTTTACATCCAGAATGGCCCGGTAGTCTGCCCAGACCCCCAGTAATACCTGGCGGGTCGGCAGGGACTCTGGCAACCGGTGCCAGACCAGCCACAGGGCCAGGGCGCAGCCGCTGTACTCGGCAATCACTGTAGCCAGGGCCACCCCCCGGCTGTGCCAGCCAAAAATTGTGACAAACAGCACATCTAAGAGAATATTCAGGCTATTGGCCAACACCAGGATAAGCAACGGTCCCCGGGGGTACTGGGTGCCGATCAGCCAGCCGATCAGGGTGTACTGCACCAGCACCGCCGGGGCACTCCAGATGCGAATGGCGGCATACTCTGCGGCCAGCGCCGCCACCCCCGGGTCTGGCTGCATGAAGCGCAGGCCGGTGGCAATCAGTGGCTGTTGCAGCGCCACCAGACCCAATCCCAGCACCAGGGAGATCACCAGGGAACGTACCAGCAGCGCCGCCAACTGGTGCGGTTGCTGCCTGCCATAAGCCTGTGCAGCCAGTCCGGTGGTGCCCATGCGCATAAAGCCGAAGGTCCAGAACAGCACGGTAAACAGATTGGCTCCAATGGCGACAGCCGCCAGATAGCGGGGGGAGTCCAGGTGTCCCAGTACCGCGGTATCCGCCAACCCCAATAACGGAACTGTCATCTGCGTCAGCATTAATGGCCATGCCAACGCCCACAAGCGGCGGTCTAACGGGGCGAGGGTAAAGCTGGCTGACATGGAAGATACCGAAGAAAAAGCACAATGGAGGGTTGTTAATGGCGGAAAACTGCTTAGAATTTGGCCTGCTTTAAGGAAAACTTTCAACAAAGTTTTGAGTATAGACCCCCTGACGCACTATAATTGCGCCCTGCTTAAGTGTGGATCCTTTCTGACGTCAGTGTGAGTGCCCCTCCCGTGGAGCCCTCCGGGGAAAGAATCGAAACCTTGCTGAACATTAAAATTGTCTGTGGAGACACGGTATGAGTGTGCAGGCCTTGCGTACCGGTGCCCTAGCGGTAGCTGGTCTCGCCCCGGCGAGTGCCATCGCGGAATCGGAATGGGGAGTTAACCTTCCCTACGGTGTAACACCGATCAGCCAGAGCATCTATGACATCCACATGGTGGTGTTCTGGATCTGTGTGGCTATTGGTGTAGGCGTTTTTCTGGCCATGTTCTGGTCAATTTTTGCCTATAGAAAATCCAAAGGCGCCAAAGCGGCCCATTTTCACGAAAACACCACGGTGGAAGTGATATGGACCGTTGTACCGCTGCTGATTCTGATCGGTATGGCGGTGCCTGCCACGCAAACCCTGGTGAAGATGTACGACACCTCGGATGCGGAGCTGGACGTCAAGATTACCGGTTATCAGTGGCGCTGGCGTTACGAGTACATTGAAGAAGAGATCGACTTTTTCAGTAACCCCACTACGCCCACTGCTCAGCGTACCGGTGCCTCTGAAAAGGGCCCCAACTACCTGATGGAAGTAGACAATCATCTGGTGCTGCCGGCTAATCGCAAGGTGCGTTTCCTGATCACCGCCAATGACGTGATTCACAGCTGGTGGGTGAATGACTTCGGCGTCAAGCAGGACGCGATTCCCGGTTTTGTTAACGAAGCCTGGGCCATTGTGAAGGAGCCCGGCATCTATCGGGGGCTGTGTGCCGAGCTGTGCGGACAGGGCCATGCGTTTATGCCCATCGTAGTAGAAGTACTGCCTGAAGATGAGTACGACGAATGGATGGCGGAACAGATCAGGGAAACCCACGGTGACAGTGCAGCTGAAGGCGATGACGGCGAAGTGCCGGTCGCCACACTGAACCAGGGCAACTGATCCGCCCGCCGTGATCACAAACACCGGAAATGCCTGGAGCAATGACTTTGCTAGCGCGGTTATCCTCCAGGACGTTCAGGCATTGAAAGCAAACCCGAAGTCGCAAGACTCACTATCGGTTTACCCAGGGGGTTCTCGATGAGCGCTGTCACTGACACCCACGCCGCTGATCATCACGATGCACACGGACCGGCGAAAGGCTTTACACGCTGGCTGTTCACTACCAACCACAAAGATATCGGGGCCATGTACCTGATATTCAGCTTCGCTATGTTCCTGTTAGGCGGAGCCATGGCCATGGTGATCCGCGCCGAGCTGTTCCAGCCCGGTATGCAGATGGTGGAGCCGGCCTTCTTTAACCAGATGACCACCATGCACGGCCTGATCATGGTCTTTGGTGCGGTGATGCCGGCCTTTGTGGGCCTGGCCAACTATATGATTCCGTTGATGATCGGTGCGCCGGATATGGCACTGCCACGGATGAATAACTGGAGCTTCTGGCTGCTGCCTGCGGCTTTCCTGCTGCTGGTCTCTACCCTGTTCATGGAGGGTGGTGCACCGAACTTCGGCTGGACCTTCTACGCGCCCCTGTCGACAGAATACGGGCCCCCCAGCACCACCTACTTTATCTTTGCCGTCCATATTATGGGTATCTCCTCCATCATGGGTGCCATTAACGTCATTGCCACGATCATCAACCTGCGTGCCCCCGGCATGACCCTGATGAAGATGCCGCTGTTCGTGTGGACCTGGCTGATCACCGCCTTCCTGCTGATTGCCGTAATGCCGGTACTGGCTGGCGTGGTCACCATGATGCTGATGGATATTCACTTCGGCACCAGCTTCTTTAATGCCGCCGGTGGCGGTGACCCGGTACTGTTCCAGCACCTGTTCTGGTTCTTTGGTCACCCGGAAGTGTATATCATGATTCTGCCGGCCTTCGGCATCGTGTCAGCCATTATTCCGGCCTTCTCCCGTAAGCGCCTGTTTGGCTACACCTCCATGGTCTATGCAACGGGTGCCATTGCGGTACTGTCCTTCTTCGTCTGGGCGCACCATATGTTCGTGGTGGGTCTGCCGTTGCAGGCGGAACTGTTCTTTATGTATGCCACCATGATCATAGCGGTGCCCACGGGTGTGAAGATATTCAACTGGATCAGCACCATGTTCCGGGGCTCACTGAGCTTTGAAACACCCATGCTGTTTGCCGTTGCCTTCGTCATCCTGTTCACCGTGGGCGGTCTGTCCGGTGTCATGCTGGCTATCGCACCCGCTGACTTCCAGTACCACGACACCTACTTCGTGGTTGCCCACTTCCACTACGTGCTGGTGCCTGGTGCCATCTTCGGTATCTTCGCCGCTGTGTACTACTGGCTGCCCAAGTGGACCGGCCACATGTACAACGAAATGCTGGGCAAGACCCATTTCTGGATGTCGTTCATCGGCATGAACCTGGCCTTCTTCCCCATGCACTTTGTGGGTCTGGCGGGTATGCCCCGGCGCTATGCGGATTACCCGCTGCAGTTTGCCAACTTCAACATGATCTCCAGTATCGGTGCCTTTATGTTTGGTGTGACACAGCTGTTGCTGCTGTACATCGTCATCAAGACCATCCGTGGCGGCAAGAAAGCCCCCGCCAAGCCCTGGGATGGCGCTGAAGGTCTGGAGTGGGATCTGCCTTCTCCGCTGCCATACCACACCTTTGCCAAGCCGCCCACGGTTCAGTAAAGCAAGGTATGCAGGAATACAGCCGGGCCTGATGGCCCGGTTCCTGTGACAGCCAGATTCATACAGTGCAGAGTTAACGAGGTGCACCATGAACGAAACAAAGCCAGGTTCCAATAAGCGGGTTCTGGGTTGGTCAGCGTTTGCTATAGTAGGTATGTTTGCCTTCGGTTTTGCCCTGGTGCCCCTGTATGATGTGATGTGTGAAGCCCTGGGTATCAACGGCAAAACCGGCAGCCAGTACACCGTGGAAGCCCCTGATGATATGCGGATAGACACCTCCCGCACCATCCGGGTCCAGTTCACGGCGCAAAACGGGCTGGATATGCCCTGGGAGTTCAGTGCCGATCAACGCAGCATTGAAGTGCACCCGGGTGAAATGGCGTTTGTGGAGTTTATTGCCCATAACCCCACAGACCAGGTGATGACCGCTCAGGCCATCCCCAGTCTGTCGCCATCATCCGGAACCAATTATTTTCACAAGACGGAGTGTTTCTGTTTCCAGGAACAGAAGCTTGAGCCCGGTGAAACGGTGCGTATGCCATTGGTCTTCTTTGTGGATGACCTGGCCCCTGCGTCCCTGCACCGGGTAACACTCAACTACACTATCTACGAGCAGTCCCGCAGTGAGCAAGTCGCTCCGGTGGCGAAAAATGTAGAGTTAAAAACAACGGATAGAGGTTAACGACCGGAGGCGGCATGTCGACTGACCAGTCTTACTACGTACCAGATCAGAGCAAGTGGCCTATTGTCGGCAGCGTCGGGATGTTCCTGATGCTGGGTGGCTTGGCCGCGGTGATGGTCAACAGTGCTGAGAGTGATCCCACCACCACCGCGTGGGTAGTGTTCACCCTGGGCACCCTGACCATGATCTATATGATCACAGGCTGGTTGCGTGATGTAATCAATGAAAGCCATGCGGGCCTGTATGACGCCCAGATGGACCGTTCGTTCCGTCAGGGAATGGGTTGGTTTATTTTCTCAGAAGTGGCGTTCTTCATGGCCCTGTTTGGCGCCCTGTTTTACGTGCGTTTCTTTGCGGTTCCCTGGCTTGGTGGTGAAGGGGCCAAAGGCTCTGCCAACATGTTGTGGGAAGGTTTTGAAGCCCAATGGCCATTGATCAACATGCCTGATCCGTCCCAGTTCCGTACTCCGGAATACGTGTTCGGCCCCTGGGGCCTGGCCCTGGTTAACACTGCATTGCTGGTGACTTCTTCCATCACCCTGACCTTTTCTCACCATGCCCTGAAGAAAGATCACCGTAAGCCGGCGATTCTGTGGCTGGCGGCAACCATTGCCCTGGCAGTGATCTTCCTGGGTTGTCAGGCCTATGAGTATTACGAGGCTTATGCCCATCTTAACCTGACCCTGGAATCCGGTATCTTCGGCAGCATGTTCTTCCTGATGACGGGTTTCCACGGCATCCACGTGATCCTGGGTACCATTATCCTGGCGGTGTTGCTGGGGCGCCTGTTGAAAGGGCACTTTACCGGCGAGAAACACTTCGGTTATGAAGCAGGTGCCTGGTACTGGCACTTTGTGGATGTGGTATGGATTGCGCTGTTTGTTGTGGTTTATGTGCTTTAAATAAGCCGACCCTGACGGTGACTGCCTGGGGGCAGTCACCGGACAGTTCAGGAGGCGATCGTCACAGCATTGAGTTCCAGCTGGCCTGTCATAATTCCTACCCCAATCAGCACAGCCAGAATTACGGATAATCCCACCCGCACCATCAGACTGTTAATGACCCGGTATTTGGAGCCGTCGTCTTTCATCAGAAAGACAAAGCCACTGAACAGGCTGACAATAATACCCAGCAGCACGATGACGATAAGAAACTTCAGCATGTTGGTTACTCTCTTGTAACTGGCTTAATGGTGGTTTTGACGTGGTAAATAAACGCTTTCTTGCATACTTTCTTGAAACCCTGGAATTCAGTCCACTATAACAGAGCATGACTAAAACCCGCACCGCACCCACCTGGCAATGGCGCCCTGACTGGCGCATCTGGACACTGGCATTACTACTGCTGCCGGTGATGATCTCCCTTGGCTTCTGGCAACTGGACCGGGCCCGGCAGGCAGCCCAGGAACAGGCACGCTGGGAAAGTGCCAGTGATGAGGCTAACTGGCCGCCCAGTGATCCGGCACGGGGTCAACCGGTCAGCCTGGCCGGTGAGTATCAACCCCGGTATCAGTGGCTGCTGGATAACCGTACCCGTGACGGTCGTCGTGGTTACGAGCTATACCAGTTGTTTCAGCCTGTCACCGGTGAGCCTCTGGTGATAAATCGGGGCTGGCTGCCCGCCCCGGACAGTCGCGATCAGTTGCCAACGGTTGCAACACCCCAGGCGCCAGTGGTGATCGAAGCCCGGCTGGCAGACTGGCCACAGCCGCCTACCATGGGGGCCAGTGACCCTGCCGACAGCAGTGGCTGGCCAAAGCGGGTACAGACACTGTCACAGGCAGATGTCCTTGCTCACAGTGACCCGGTTTCAGGCTATACGGTACGACTGGCGGATTCGGACCAGCCCGGCGCACTTCAAGCGGACTGGAGCCCCACCAGCATGGGGGTTGCCAGCCACCGGGGTTATGCCCTGCAGTGGTTTTCCATGTCGGTGGTGCTGCTGACGTTAACCATCGCCACCAGCTTCCGTAAAGACCCGGATAGTGAAGATACTGACGAACAGAACAAGCAAGACTCCCAATAGGGCAATACCCGGCCGGAAGAAGTCCCTTGCGCCATTTCATCCGTAAGTCACCCCGAAACTGATAGCCATTAAGGATCTTTAGTCACCATGAATGAGCCTTCAAAACAGCAAGACTACGACCCTGCCACAGTTCGCAGCGGTCAGCTAAAGGCAGCCGCATTGTTTGCTATTGCCATAATTCCGGTGCTGGTGGCGACCCTGATGTTCTTTACCGGCTGGGGTGTTCCCGGGGCCACCTCCAACAAAGGGGATCTGGTACCCGGTGGCACCCTGGCTACCGATCTGGGATTGGTCAACGAGGAAGGGGAGTCGTTACAGGGGCTGTTCCTGGACAACAACGACAATGCCACCTGGTGGCTGGTGGTGGTTGCGGATGAGTGCAACCAGGCATGTGAAGACATGGTATTTCTCACCCGCCAGGTGCACATTTCCCTGAACCGGCAGTCCAACCGGCTCAGCCGCGCTTTCCATGCCACGGACATGGACGAAGTGGACCTGTCTGAGCACCCTCGCCTGAGTCTGTGGCAGCGGGAAAATGGCCCGGTTACCCTGCCAGAGGGTGTAAGCCCGGCAGACGGTCCCTATGCTTATATCATTGACCCCATAGGTAACCTGGTGATGCGTTACGACAGCTCCCACGCTGGCCGGGATATGCTCGATGACCTGAAACATCTGTTCAAAGTGTCGCCTCTGGGATAACACCGCCCTTACCGGGAACTATTCACACTGCGGGAACCAATGCCATGCCTACGACGCCTGTAACACCTGATCTGGTGGCCCTGAGCAAACTGCGCCTCTGGGCCATTATGGCCACCTTTTTCACCATGGTGGTTATTATTCTGGGTGCCTGGACGCGCCTGGTAGAAGCCGGCCTGGGTTGCCCGGATTGGCCCGGCTGTTATGGATTTCTGCTGGTCCCTTCCGGCGAAGCCAATATCACCCTGGCTGAGGCGCGCTTCCCGGATGCACCGGTGGATGCCAGCAAAGGCTGGCCGGAAATGATTCATCGCTACGCCGCGGGTATCCTCGGCCTGATTATT
>REBR01000126.1 GCA_007692645.1 Halomonadaceae bacterium
GTGCCGGTACTTCTTACTCTTCCTCGAATTCAGGCAGTGGCTGCGCCTCTTCTGGAAAACAGGCGGCGATTCTGCGCGCCCAGGGTGATAAGGAATCGGCGGTATTGCGCGCTGAGGGGGAGCGGGAGTCCATTGAGCGGGTGGTGTCAGTAACCCGTGACAGTCAGGATTTCAGCACGGCTCAGGTGGTGAATTACCTGTTGGCGCTGCAGTACCTGAAGGTATTGCCCCATGTGGCCAAAGAAGGCGACCGGGTGTTCCTGCCTCTGGAATCCACGCAAATTGCGGGTTCTCTCGGTGGCATTGGTGAACTGCTGAAAATGACCAAGGGCAGCTGATCCAGACCGGCACCTGATACAGGCATCAGGTGCCGGTACTTCTTACTCTTCCTCGAATTCAGGCAGTGGCTGCGCCTCTTCTGGCAGTGTCAGTGTCTCCTCCATGGGTAACTGTTGCACAGAGGTGCCCGTCACCGGAATGGTTACCTGGGGTTTTTCCGGATCCCCGGAATCAATCACCAGATTGACACTTTGCTCCTGATCTTCCCGGGGGTAATAGGCCACTACCACATTACAGCTTTCACCCACTGCCAGAACACTGCAGTTGGAACTGGGGGCAACCGTGAAACCTATAAAGTCACTTCGGGCATTTTCCAGGGCAAAATTGTTAATCCCCAGATCCGTGCCACCGGTATTGCTTATGGTTAAGGTCTTGAAGATATAACCTCCCGATTGAACACTGCCAAAATCCAGGCTTTCAGGCATCACATGAATGGCGGGATCGTTATTGGGGGCAGGGGCATCGGTTACGGTAAAACGGTGCAGCACATTATCCTGCCCCGGTAGCTGACGACAGTGGGCACTAAATTCCCCCACCGGAGCTGCCACGGGGTCACCGTTGGCACGGAGGGTCTTCAGGTCCAGAAGAAGATCCCCCACCCGTATCAGGGCTTTACCCAGATCGGTGTATTCCAGATTTACCGGCGGTAAAGCACCTTCTGCGAGGATATCAAAAGCACCCCTGGAGCTTGGCAGGGCAATGGTGGGCACAGGCAGTTCCAGCTCCCAGGGCTGTTCCCGGTAGGGCAACTCCAGGGTGGCTAAGATCCGCGCCTGGCCTTCAATCTTGGCCACCCGGAACAGGCTCATAAAAAACTGCACATCCCTTGGGATAGCCTGTATGGCGGTCATTTCCAGGGCCGGGTTCATACCCTTGGACAGTTCCCTGGGCAGGGAGGTGGTAATGTCCAGGGTGATGGGTTGGTCTTCGATGACCGGGAGGCCACAGACATAATCCAGGCTGAGGGAGACCTCTTTCATTCCCTGATCTTTGCTTGCATTGACGCGCTCTGCTGCAGGCAGGGATGTGCTGGTGGTCACCAGAAGGATGCCAAGGGTTAACAAAGGTGGCGGCAGGAACAGCATTATTTTTATCTCCCAGAGAGGTGGTCCTCTCTACTGGTCATTAAGATGTAGGCAACGGGCCATTAGTTACCAGCCAGTGCATAAGCTACCGGCGGGGCTATCTGATGTTGGCGGCAATGCAGTGACTGTAACCTGAACCGCTAATGTGGGCAGTGGCCTGGTTCTCTTTTCCTGGAAAGGCCTGTGGTCACAAGGGAAATACTGAGGGGCGAGGATGGGCAGAAGAAGCGGCAAAAAAAACGCGCCCCCCACTCGCATTGCACGAGCGGGGGGCGCGCCAGATCAGCTTACGGTGTTACAGCTCAGTTTTCAGGGTCAGGTTGATGGTGTTGCCCGGTCCTGACATGAAGTTGTTCAGGGTAGAGGTCAGGGTGCCACAGTTCTCCAGGGGAGGCAGGTCATAAGTGCCCTCTACGTTTCCGCCTTCCAGAGGAATAAAGGCTTCCCCTTCAGGGTTTCTGAGCTCAATAGTGACCGGCGCATTGGTTTTGCACTCGGCACCGCCACCCAGACCGAACAGACGCAGACCCCAGAGTCCCAGATCCACTTGTTTCACATTGACTTCAATGACTGAGGTGGCAAACAGGTCATCGCCATCAATGAAACCAACCACTTTCTCCAGCTGCCTGAATTCCACCTTGGCAGTGGCCCGCAGGGCACGGAACAGGATGAAGTTGGAGATGGAGAAGCTGCCCTGGGTGGGATCCAGGTTCAGGTCCGCTTCCAGTGTGAGGTCGCTCAGGTTCAGTTCGGCATCAATGAAACCTGTCAGAGGCAGGATGCCGCCAGAGGAGGCAATGAAGGTTTCCCCGACAATGGACTGGGTGACCGGCACGATAGTTGGGGGTGGGGTAATGACCTCATCCTCTTTAGTCACTGACAGGGCCACTGTCTTCACCGGGGTTTCCGGATCATTGGTGGTGATGGCCAGGGACGCGGAGCGGTCTTCGTTGATGCTGCTGCTGTAAGTCACACTGACGGTACAGCTTTGCTCGTCATTGAGGGTGGTACAGTCATCAATAGCTGTGAAGTCACTGGCGTTGGCGCCGGTAATGTCGATACCTTCAATGATCAGGTGCTCGCCACCACTGTTGCTGACGGTGACATCCAGGGACTTCATGTTGCCAACCGGCACAACACCAAAGTCCAGGGATTCGGGGCTGACGGTGATCTCTGGCATGACAATGGCCACTGAATTACCGGACAGGGGCACTTCTACAACAGGTTGAAGCTCGTCGCCGGACTCAATGATTACGGCGGCATTCTGGCTGCCTTCACCGCTGGGGAAGTAGGTGACATTGACGCTACAGCTGGCACCAGGAGCGACGGTGTTACAGTTGTTTGTGATATCAAAGGCACTGGCGTCAGTACCGGTCAGTGAAATGTTCTGAACACCCAGATCAGCGCCACCCACGTTGCTGACGGTAATGCTTTCCTCTTTGGTCAGGCCGGCCTGGACGTTACCAAAGCTGATGGACTCAGGTGCGACACTGATTTCAGGGAAGACCGGTGGAGGAATATCCCCGATCACGGTAAAGGTATGCAGTACGTTATCCTGGCCTGGTACCTGGGCACACTGTGAGGTGAATTCGCCGATGGGCTGAATGGCGATAGCGCCGTTGGATTCCCGGGTAATAATATCCAGGAACAGATCGCCGACCCGGATAACCGCTTCACCAATGTCGTCGTCAGTCAGGCTGAGGGTAGGTGCATTACCTGTTGCGACGATGGGAAATCCACCTTCACCAGAGGGCACCGTGGTCTGGGGAATGGTCAGCTCAGCGGTGATGTCTGCAGTACGGTTGACAAACTCAACAGCAGTTTGAGCCAAAGCAGTGCCTTCAATGGAGGTGGCCCGGCCCACATTCAGGCCAACCCGCACATCCGAGGGCAGGTCGTTGATGGAAACAATTTCGAACGCAGGAGTATCGCTGCCGGCTTGTTCTTGATCCGGGATTGTGGCGCTGATGTTGGCGGTAATGGTCTGGTTGCCAATCAGGGGCAGTGGACAAACATACTGCAATGACAGTGATACGTCGGCTGCGGTGGCGCTGCCGGCAAAGGTCATAATGGCACCGGTGGCGGCAGCGGCGATGGCCGTGCGCAAACGGTTTCGTGATTTATTGATTAACTGGCTTTTCATGGTGAGTGTCCTCAACTTAGGTCTGACTTTTATTGTCGTATTGTGCAGACTGCAGCGGTTCTCAACCTGGCAGCGATTTTGTCAGTATCGCTGACTGCTTCTCAGGGGTGGCCGTGCGACTTCCGCTTAGCGGCTAACACCAGAAAATCTGGGTTAATCCGCATGTATAAGTTGTAATCTTTGGCTAATGGATGGTCAACGGCGAATGGGCCGTAAATTAAGGCAAGTCGCTGGAAAGGCTGGTGATGTTGGGCCATGGGGAGGTGGCTTCTAACTGTGTCACAAAACTGACCATGACTTTCAGGGTTGGCATAGTGTGAGAGGTGCTGTTGGTGTGAACAGGAAAAGCAGGATGAAGATCCAGTTGAGGGCTTAGGCCATGATGGGGGAGTCAGGGTAAAAAAGATGCCCCTGTTCTGACTGTGAGAGCGGGGGCATCCTGTGACGTTTTAAGACTTAGTTACATCTTGTTGCGGCTCAATCAAACTCTGCTGTCAGGGTAAGCTCGATGGTGTTACCGGGACCGGACATGAAATCGTTAAGGGTGTCCGTAAAAATGCCACAGTTCTCCAGTGGAGGCAGATCATAGGTGCCTTCCAGGTTGCCCCCGGCCAACGCTTCGAAGGTTTCTCCTGCTGGGGAATTCAGCTCAATGGTTACGGGGTCCATGGTCCTGCAGTCTTCACCACCGCCAATCTTGAAGCCCAGACCAAACAGACCCAGGTCCACCTGTTTGACCTGTACATTAACCACAGAGGTGGCTGTGAGTTTATCGTCAACGATGGCGCCGGTGGTTTCTTCCACCTGCTCGAAGGCGACTTTGGCAGTGGCTTTGATACCACGGAACAGGAAGAAATCAGAGACAGCAAAAGAACCGGCAGTGGGCTCCAGGTGCAGATCTCCCTCGAAGGTCTGGCTGGACAGTTCAAAGGCCGCTTCAATGTGGCCTTCCAGGGGCAGGATGCCACCAGAGGAGGCAATGAAGGTTTCCCCGACAATGCTCTGCACCACATCAACAATGCCAGTGCTGCCCCCGGATTCCTGGGTTGAGAGGGGGATTTCCTTCACCGCTTCTTCGTTGGCGTTAGAGGTGATGATCAGTACTGCGTTACGGTCTTCATCAATACTGCTTTGGTAGGTGACAGTGACATTACAGCTGGCGTCTTCTGCCAGGGTGGTGCAGTCACTGGTCTGGGTAAAGTCCCCGGCATGTTCACCGTCAATGGCGATGCCCTCAATAACCAGATCCTGGCCACCGGCGTTGCTGATGGTGACAGTCTCTTGTGTGCTGCTGCCTGGCTCAACAATGCCAAAGTTGATGGCGTCCGGGTCCACGGCAATTTCCGGCAGCACCACGGCAACCGGCTGGCCGCTGAGAGGCACTTCCTTCACCGGTGTCTCAGGGTCACCGGATTCGATGATGACATGGGCATTTTGCGGTTGGTCCCCCTCTGGGTAATAGACCACGGCAACGGTACAGCTTTGGCCATTGGTGAGGCTGGTGCAGTCGTGAGAGAGCATAAAGGCATCAGGGTCGTTGCCTGCCAGGGTGATGTTATGAATGCCCAGTTCCATGGCACCAGTGTTACTGATGCTGATGCTGGCCTCTTCAGTCAGCCCTGCCTGCACTGTGCCGAAGTCGATGGTGTCCGGGTTCACGCTGATTTTAGGATCATCATCAATAGGGCCGGGAACGGTGAAGGTATGCAGGACATTATCCTGGCCTGGCAGCTGCTGGCACTGTGACGTGAATTCGCCAATGGGCTGAATAGCGATACTGCCGTCTTCTTCCCGGGTAATGATGTCCAGAAACAGGTCTTCCACACGAATAACACCCTGACCCACATCGCTTTCAGTCAGGGTTATTGAAGGGGCGTTGCCAAGGGCGGTGAGTTCAAAATCCCCCTCGCCTTCAGGTACTGCCGTCTCAGGAATGTCCAGGGCAACATCCAGCTCCTGATCGCCCCCCACCAATTCCACGGTAGAAGAGGCGATGGCGACACCGGCTATGGTGGTGGCCCGTCCAACCGCCAAGCCAGCACGCACATCGGCGGGCAGCACGTTGATGGCGGTAATGGCGAATTGTTCGGTATCACCCACCGGTTGTTCTGCCGGGATCTCAGCGGTGATATTGGCGGTAATGATCTGATTGCCTATGAGTGGCAGTGGGCACTCATAGTCCAGGGTCAGGGAGGCTTCTTCCGCGGTGGCGGTGCCGCCGGCAACAATAAGTGCGGTGCCTGCCGCAGCGGCGGCAATGGCAGACCGCAGGCTGGGGCGGTTGTCGTGAGAGTGCTTTTTCATGATGTTATCCTTTTTGGGTTTGGCTATTTTTGTGGCTACAGAAGCCATCGGCCGCATCCTGCGGCCGGTCTGCAGTTTTGCGAGCCTTCGTCTGTTGCGACTGACCCGCTGTCGGGTAATGCCTGATAACCCGGGCTCAGTTGTAGTCTTTCCCGCAAGGAGGGGTCAACGCAGCAGAGGGCGGTTTCGTTTCTCTGTGCGGAGGCTCTCAGGTGATTTGAGGCCCCGGGATAGGTGATCAAAACCAGTGCGCAAACATGAAGTTGTTAATGGTTTGGTAAGGTGTTGCCGTTAAGTGGGCACAAAAAAAACGCCTGCCAGGAGGCAGGCGTTAAAGCGTCGATAAACGGGATCTAAGGGGTTTCAGTGATCCCGGTCATGGTCATTCTGTTCAAATGACGACGTCTTCATTGTTGTTGTTGCCGTTATCGTTTTCATCCTCTTCAACGTCATTGTTGCCGTTGTCTTCCTCCTCGTCTCCGTTGCCGTTTTCAACACCGTCGGTCAGGACCAGGTCCATGGTGTTGTTGGCGCCGGCCAGGAGGTTGTTAAGGACGTTGGTGAGGGGACCACAGTTCTCCAGCGGTGGCATATCGTATTCACCGGTTAACTGTCCGCCTTCAGCAATGGAGAAACTCTCACCTTCGGGAGAAGACAGGTTGAGAGCCACCGGGTCCATGGTGCGGCACTCTTCGCCACCTGCCAGGGGCAGTTTTACCCCGAAGAAGTTGATGGTGGCATGGGGCACCCTGAAGTACAGGCGGGACTCGGTAGCCAGAGTGCCGTCTTCCAGCACACCGGTAGTCTCTTCCACTTCTTCAAAGTCCACTGCAACCGTGGCGGTCATGCGGCGGAACAGGCGGGAAATACGCAGCTGCCCTTCAGTGCGCTGCAGATCCAGGAAGCCGCTCAGGATGCCGCTGGCTTCATCGTAGTCTGCAATCAGGTTGCCGGTAATGGGTAAGGTGCCCTGGGCAGAACGGATGAAGGTTTCCCCTTCAATCTGCAGGTCAACTTCACCGGGAGGAGTGACAGCTTCTGCACTGGCGGTGAGGGTTACATCCACTTCCGGCCGGTTGGGGTCGTCGGACAGAATGGTCATAACGGCATTGCGTTCAGCGTCCACATTGCTGCTGTAGGTGACCGTGATGGTGCACTCTTCATTCTGGCCCAGGGTGGTACAGTCACTCACCTGGGTGAAGTCTTCAGCAGCCTCACCGCTGATATTGATTCCTTCAATGGTGAGGGGGGCGCCACCGGTATTGCTCAGGATGACGTTCTCGTTCTGGGTAGCCCCCAGTTCAACCGTGCCGAAATCCACCGCTTCAGGGTCGACTACCAGAGCCGCTGTGGGTTCAATTTCGCTGGTACCTGTAACGGGGACTTCCACGGTTGCTGACTCTGGTGCATCAGACTCAATAATCACCGTAGCGTTATGCTCAGTATTACCTTCTGCCAGGTAGGTGACCACAATGCTGCAGCTATTGGTGGGCTCAAGGCTGTTACAGTCTTCGCTGAGGGTGAAAACATTGGCATCGGGGCCGCTCAGGCTGACATTCTGAATGCCGAGGCTGGCACCACCGGTGTTGCTGACGGTGATGGTTTGCTCGGGTGTCTGCCCTGGCTGCACAGTGCCAAAACTAAGGGACTCAGGATCAACGGAGATAGCCGCCTGGGGCACTTCTTCACTGCTGCCAGACAGTGGCACAGTGACTTGGGGAGTTTCCGGGTCATTGGAGGCAATCACCAGGTTCGCTTCATGGGCTTCTTCACCGGTAGCCGAATAGGTGACGGTGACAGAGCAGCTTTCATCAGCCCCCAGGGAGTTACAGTCTGCGTTGTAAGAGAACAGGTCTGCATCGGGGCCTTCAATGCTGATGCCTTCGATATCCAGGCCATTACCCCCAGCGTTGGTTATAGTGAGTTGCTGGTCGCTGGAGGTGTTTGCCTGTACAACACCGAAATCAATTGCTTCAGGTGAGACGCTGATGCTGGGGTCAGGATCTGGATCGTCGCCATTGTCCCCCACGATGGTAAAGGTATGCAGCAGGTTGTTCTGGTCTGGCAACTGGGTGCACTGGGAAGTGAATTCACCGATGGGTTGAATGGCGATAGTGCCATTCGCTTCCCGGGTAATAATGTCCAGGAACAGATCCCCAATGCGAATTTCAGCCTCACCAATATCCTGTTCTTCCAGAGTGACAGAAGGGGAGATGCCTTCAGCGGGCAGATCGAAGGGCCCGGTGCCGTCAGCCACGGAGGTCTGGGGCACGGTCAACTCGACTTCTGCGGGAATATCCCGGGCAACAGTGCGGACAAAGGCGCTGGAAAGTGCAGTGCCTTCAATACTGACGGCTCGACCCACGGCAAGCCCGGTACGGGCATCTTCGGGTACCGTGGTAATGGCGGTTACAGTGAATGTCTGGGAATCACCCACGGACTCTTCCGTGGGGATTTCAGCACTGATATTGGCGCTGAGAATCTGATTGCCGATCAGTGGCAGAGGGCATTCATATTCCAGTACCAGGTTGGCTTGCTCGACAGCAACGGCAGAGCCACCGGCACCGAGCAGTAAAGCTGCTGCAATGGCGGTGCTTAGCCGATGGCGGTTGGAGGTTTTGCTTCGGGTTCTCATGGTAGGTCCCTTTTGAGATTGGTCTGACAGTGAGGGAACGCTGCAGACTGCATCACCGGCATCCTGCCGGAGATCTTGCGCTTATTGGGTCTTGTTCCACAGAAACAGGGCCCATTACGCTAAGTACTGAATAGCCCCAGTGGCACCGAGAGGTGCCGCTGGAACTAGGCAGTACTATGATTAAGTTTTAATGGGCGTAGGTGCTAACTGTCAATGTGTCTGAGTACAGGACCACGAAGGGTTTGATTACGGATTTACAGGGCTTTAACCGGCTCACAAAACGTTTTTTTAAAGGCCAAGGCCTTTGCGTTTTGGGCTATCGTAAAATTGGCGCTGACCTTGGCCGGCTGCCAGGCGGTGCCAGCAACCGACGTTAAACCCCAGGGTGCAGACGGCGGCGGTGGGCAGCTTGGGAATGGGTTGCTGGGCAAAGTGGTTTGCCAGATCCAGCAAGTCGGGATTGTGGCCAACCAGCCAGAGATGGTCCAGATGATCGTCCTGCAGGTGCAGCACGGCAATCATGTCTGCCATGCTGGCCAGGTAAAGGTGTTTTTCAATGCGGATGCGGTCTGGGCTGTAGCCAACTTTATGGGCCATCAGTCGGGCGGTGTCCAGGGTGCGGCAGGCGGGGCTGCACAGGATCAGATCCGGCAGCAGTCCACCGGCTGCCAGGCGCTGGCCCATAAGGGGCGCTTCATTAAGACCCCGTGGGCCCAGCGGGCGGTCTATGTCCCCCAGGGTGGGGTCATCCCAGCTGGATTTTCCATGGCGTATCAGTGTCAGCTGTTTCAATGGGGCCTCCCTGGTTGTCCGTGGGACTGTGTCATTCCCGGGTCAGCCGCGTCCCCGAACCATGCGAAACACCAGGGCCGGTGACAGGCGCTTTAACCACAGGGCATGCATTTCTTTGCCTTTGCCCACGGCAATCTCCGGCTTGCCTTTGGCAAGGCCGCTGACAATGACCTGGGCACATTCAGTGACATCCATACCCCCGGCAATATCCTTATCCTCCTCGCCAAAGGGGGTGCCATCCGCGGAAAGGGCATTCCTGGCGATATCGGTACGGATAAACCCGGGGGTAATGGTAGAGACCCGCAGGCCTTCATTTTCCACTTCTGAACGCAGGGCATCAAAGAAACCCATGACGGCATGTTTGGCGGCACAATAGCCGGTGCGCTGGGATACCCCGATCTTGCCGGCCACGCTGGCGGTTACTGCCAGGTGACCCTGGCGTCGCTTGAGCATATGGGGCAGTACCGCTTTGGTCAGGGCGATTTGTCCCAGCACATCCACTTCCATCAGTTGCCGGTAAACGCTCATGTCCGTGTCTTTGCACAGGGAACGCTGAGACAGTCCGGCATTGTTGATCAGCAGATCAATCTGGCCAAAGGTGGCCAGCACAGTGTCTGTTGCCGGGGTAAGCCGGTCACTGTCGGTCACATCCAGGGGCAGCACCAGGACATTTTCCGGGGCTGCGCCGGCAGCGACACAGGCGGCTTTGACCCGTTCCAGCTCCCCCTGGCGACGTGCGGACAACACCAGTTTGGCGTTCCTGGCCGCCATGTTCAGTGCCAATGCTTCACCGATGCCTGATGAGGCACCAGTAATCCATACTACCTGGTTATTGAACATGGTTTTCTCCCGGGGTCAGAACGTTAGCGTTGCGAATGAAGGGCGCCGATGCGGACAACCATGGCCGACCCCAGGGGTCGGCCCGGTCTTGTTCAGGATGGCTCGACGTTGTGGTAGATGTCCTGTACATCATCCAGGTCGTTCAACATTTCCAGGAACTTGTCGAACAGGGCCTGATCATCGTCATTATCAATGGTGGTGGTGGTCTGGGGCAGAAACTGGATTTCGTCCACATCGAAATCCAGTTCACCAAAGGCATCGGTGAGGGCCTGCTTGGCTTTGGCATACTCGGTGTGGGGGGTGAAAACGGTCATTTTGCCGTCTTCATTTTCGATATCTGAAACATCCACGTCTGCCATCAGCAGTGCTTCCAGGGTGGCCTCTTCATCTTCCCCAGGGAAAGCGAGAATGGCGCACTGGTCAAACAGATGGCTGGCGGTGCCCTGGCCGCCAATTTTGCATTTGGTCTTGGTGAAGCATTGGCGCACATCCCCAAAGGTGCGGTTGGGGTTGTCTGTCAGGCAGTCGATAATCACCATGCAGCCGCCAGGGCCAAAGCCCTCATAGCGGGCCAGGGCATAGTCTTCACCGCCGCCGCCGGCGGCTTTTTCGATTGCCTTGTCAATAACATGGGCTGGCACCTGGTCTTTCTTGGCCCGGTCAATCAGCCCCCGCAGGGCCAGGTTGCCGGTGGGGTCGGTGCCGCCGGTTTTGGCGCAAACATAAATTTCCCGCCCGTACTTGCTGTAGACCTTGGTCTTGGCATTGGCGGTCTTGGCCATGGAGTCTTTACGGTTCTGATAGGCTCTGCCCATTGTGCTGTCCTGTTCATGAAGTCATGGGAATAAACGCAGGCGTAAAATGTGCAGAAAGTTTACAGTAATCCGGCCTCGCCTGTCCCGCCTGGCGCTAAATGCATTAGCCAGACAGGACGCCGGAGAAGCCCTGGCCCGGGTAGCTCAGGGCTTAAGGGCTGATTGCACGGTAAAGGCAAAATCCAGCAGGGGGCGCATCACATAACCGGGCTGGGACGGGGAGTTCACCGCTTCAAACAAAGGGTCCATGTGGGAATAACCCGGGGCCACCAGGCGGACCTGTTTCGGCATTTTCTCTGGTGCAGGGTCATTGAGGTCGATCCCGCGGCTGCCATTAATGACCAGTGACGGTACCCGGTTGGCGCCGTCAATGTGATAAGTCATCAATCCATGGCGGGGTGCATAGGGCTGACCTACCGCCCCCAGATCCAGCAGAATGCGCAGGGGAAAGTACCACTCTGTGAGGTTAGTGGGACCGGTATGCAGGGCCCGGATAAAGTCATCCATGGCCACGGGTTCGTCTTCTAAATGGGTGAAATTCACAGAGCCCCTGGCATCTGTCAGGGTCGGTGCCTCCGGGGTGGCAATACGGTCGCGGCTGGCCCAGCCATAGAGGGGGCCGGTGCCGAAGTGGTCCCGGTCAGCACCGGCGTCACTGGCGATAAACAGTTTATCCCTGCCTGACAGGTTTTGTACCAGATCAGCGGTTTGCTCCCACTCCGCCAGTTGGGTCAGGTTGCGCCATTTACGCTTCATGGGGCCCCCTTCCATAAAGCCAAGGCCGGTTTTCAGAAACGACAGTAACTGAAAGTTCTTGTCGAACATGATGCCCACATAAGCCTGATTGGTGTACCGGAAATCCCCAAGCAAAGGTGGTTTGCCGATAGTGGCGGGGCTGGTGGAATGTACCAGGTCGACGATATTGTCCAGCTCCCGGGAGGGGGGCAGGCGCCGGTAAAGGGTGGCTTCCTGATCCGGTGCCTTGCTGGCGACAATGCCCAGGAACTCCGGCACCGCGATTACCTCAGGGGAAAACAGGCCCGGGATGTGGATGCTGCGGGGAATCAGGTTGCTCTCAAGCAGCCACAGGTTAAACCGGTAGTTCCAGTCCCCCTGGGCGCTGTACAGACTGCTGGTGCCGTTCAATAGCTTGCGGCTGTTGCTGTCGATCATGCCGGTCTGGGTGTCTTCCACGGCGGAAAAAAAGGCGCCGCTGTCCAGGGGGACTACCTGTGACTCCAGGCCAAAGGCCCCGGCCACCTGGTTATAGCCGGCGGCCCCGGTGTTGTCCGGGTCTTCTGCAAAGTTCCAGCCGAGAAATACCGAGGTGTGAATGCCCCCCAGTGAGTGTCCCCCCAGGAACAGTTTTTCCTTGCTGAGGCCTGGTGTAGGCATCATGTGGTCAATAATGGCCTTGATATCCAGTGTGCTCTGGCGCAGTCCAAAATCCACCAGATAGGGCATCTGGCTACTGTTCAGGTAGCCGGCAAACTGCTGTCCATTAATCTGCATACCCTCGTAGTAGTAACCCAGCAGCAGATCCTCAGCCTCCTGGGCCGTCTCGGCTGCTCCTGCGGCATGGGCGCCGGTGAGGTCTTCCAGGCAGTTGGCCCGCCGGTCCATGGCCCAGACTTCCACGGCTTTGTGGTGTTCTTCCCAGGCCATCCACACCAGTTGGCGACCGATAAATTCAAAGCCATTGGCCCCTTCCAGCACCCCCGGCACCATCAGGAAGGCGGCATCCGCCTGTTCCGCATCCACGGGGCCCTGTTGATGACGAAAGCGCAGAAAGCTGACCTGATCACAGGCAGCGGGGGCATTCGGGTGATTCAACGGCTCGCCACCGGGAATGGTGATGTAGTCCACCACCACTGCCTGGTCCACCTGCTTATTGGTCCAAAGCTTCTGTTCCGGGGGATGCAGTACCTGGGGTACGGCGCCTTCGCTGGGGTTATAGCAGATGGGTAGTAAGCTGGCGGTGAATAATGAGCAGGCCCAATGGCCGACTCCGGTGCCGGATAGCAGTGTCATCAACATGGTGTTCTCCCTGGAGTGGTTTTTTCCTTCCTGGATTAGCGCTGAGCGCTCTATCAATACTTGAGTTTATGGCGGCCTTGATTTGGCAACGTTGCGGCGTCTCTCAGAAGCAGGGGGGTGGCCTGCAGAGAAGGCGCTGCCGGTTAGTCTAGCGCCGGCTGGAGCGGGCCAGCACCCGGGCATAAATGGTTTTGATATTGGCCGCAAAGGCGGCCACTGAATGCTGGCTGCCAAACTCCCTGGCATTGTCAGCCAGGGTTTGCCGCAAGGGCTCATCATCCAGCAACTGAACCACCCGGGCGCACCAGGCATCCAGCCGTTGGGGGGTTTTAAAGCCGTTGTTACCCTGGAGAATGACATCGTCAATACCACTGGAGCGCACCGCGACCACTGGCAGCCCCGCCGCCATGGCTTCCAGAATAACCATGCCCTGGGTCTCAGCCCGTGAAGCAAACAGGAACAGGTCACCCAGGTGATACCAGTTGGCGATGGTGTCGGGGGGAACGGCCCCCACCAGGGTGATATGCTCCTGGAGTTGCAACTGGTGGATGCGTTGTTGCAGGCGCTGCCGTTCCTGTCCGTCCCCCACCAGTAGCCAGCGAAAAACCCGTGGGGTCAGGTGCCGTAGCCGGTGGATGGCATCAATGATGAAATCCAGGTTTTTCTCATTGGAAAGACGCGCCACGGTGATCAACACTGCCTCATTCGTCAGGCCCAGGGACTGGCGCAAGGTGTTCAACGCCCCTTGGTCCACCCGTTGGAAGCGCTCATAATCAACCCCGGTTGGCTGGACAAAAGTGGGGGTTGTGACCCCGATCTGATGGAGGTATTCCTCGCTGGAATTGGTAGGAACGATGATGCCATTACAGCGGTTGGCAAAGCGCCGGGTCAGCCAGTGAGCAATCAGGTTGCGGAACAGCAGGCCCGGTAAAGGCACGAAATGGGCCTGCTGTTCCAGCCGGGTATGGTAGGTGTAAATTGTGGGTAAGCGATGCCAGCGTGCCAGTAGCAGTCCCAGGGAACCGAGCCAGAACGGGTGATGCAGGTGCACCAGGTCTGGCTGAAAAGTGGCCACCCGCCGGCGGATGGATGCCAGGAAAATGTTGCCAGGGTTAAAGGTTTTCCAGTGTCCGGGTATGGGCAGTGGCGGTAGCCGCAGTACCCCGGACTCTGTGGTTCCCATGGGGCTGTTCTGGTAATCGGGGACAATCAGTAACACCGGATTTCCTTGATGGCTCAAACCCTGGCGCAGGCGTTCAATGGAAACAGACACTCCGTTGATGGCCGGCAGGTAGCTATTGCTGAACATGGCTACCCGTAAAGGCTGTTGCAGCCAGGGTGAGGGGTCAAGGTCGTAGTCGGGGTAGTAATCCCGTCGCTGGAATACCCGGGTGTACAGTTTAATGGCAACCAGCATCAATGCACTGATGAGCAGGATAAAGTTCAGGTAACTGACGTAAAACAGGGAGTAGACAAAGAGCCAGAGACTCTCCAGCTGACGCGGCACAGGGTGTTGTCCAGTGGCCAGAGGCATCGGTTCAATGTGCACTCCCTCACTGTCTACAGTGACCCGGACATAGTGGTAGAAACTGTTGGCGGTGCCTTGTAACTGGTCCCCCGCCCCGCCGGTGACCACAAACCGGGTGTTACCCCGCTGCTGCTGGTCCCACAGGGGCAGGCTGGCGGAAAAAACCGCAGTCACCTGGTGCTGCTGGAATAACCTCAGCAGCTGTTGCCGAAAAAGGGGCGGTTGCAGCACGGTTCGGTCTTCCTGCTCACTCACCGGCTCCTCTGGAACGGGCAGTAGCGGGGTGGCAATAAACACCAGTCGATGGGTGGCGCTATCCCGTTGCAACAGGTCTTGCAACCAGCGGATTTGCCAGTGCCAGTGGGTCTTGCCGGTGGCATCGAGAAAAATAAACCGGCTGTTCCCGGCCTGGAAACTGAAGTAGTGGGAGCCAAAGCGCTCATAGAAGCGGTAATCACCGAAGGCTTCCTGCTCGTTGCTGCCAAAGGTCAGCAGGTAGGGGAGCTGTAAGTGTCTCAGGGTATCCTGCAGCGCCTGGTAATTATCGCCACCGCCCCCGCTGACGGCGTTGCCGGCAGAAACCACGAAATCAATCCCGGCGTCGTTGAGCTTGGGAATGAGGCGGTTTTGAAAAAGTCCGATGGAATTATTGATGTTGCCCACCACCGCAAAGCTGAACTGATCACGGTCAGCCAGCCGCCGTTCAATGCTGGCAATCTGCGCGCTATGGACTGCCTCCACTTCTGCCATGAAAACATTCAGGTAGGCCTTGTAGCTCAGTACCAGTGCCACTAATAGAACATTCAGGTAAAACAGGATTTTTAACGAATTCTGGCGGCTCACCGGGGTTGCCCTCCGAGCCTGATGATTTCCCGCTGGGTGACCCCCAGGCCGATCAGCATGCCCAGATAAATAGTAATAAAGCGCCAGGCCAGGATAACCAGCAGAAGGTGGTTAACTCCCAATAAATGACGGAAAAAGCTGCCGAAAACTCCCTCAATAATCCCTGCCGCACCGGGGGTGGGTGAGAAGTAGGCAATAAACGTGGTAACCACTGCTAAACCCGCCGTGGTGACATATTCCACCTGATACCCCAAGCCCATGATCAGTAAAACGGGAAAACTGAAAAGGCTGAGAAGAAACACGGCAGTGCACCCCACCGACAGCATGATCCAGCCCCAGCCCCCCTGGCGATAACGGCGGAACCCCCTGGCAAAGCGCAGCATCTCCCGCCGCAGTTTGAACTGCCAGCGCTGATGCCGTGGGGGGCTGATCAGCCTGAATCTGTAGGCACTGAGCAGCAGGCGGGACAGGGGGGCAATCAGCCAGCGGGTTCGTACTAGCAGAATGATGAAGAAAACCAGATAAAGGCTGATGAGTGCCAGTAGCGCGCCACTGAGTTCAGCCACCAGGTGGCCGGTCTGGAGTACCTCCAGACGGAGCAGAAATACCGGTGTCAGGGAGAAAATGATCACCACCGCCAGGGCGGTGCGAATAGTGGTGGCGGCGGTGGCATGGCCCACTGCCACCCCATGGTGCTGCAGGTACCAGATCTGGGCGACACCACCGCCGGTGGCCAGGGGGGTTATATTGGAAAAAAACAGGTTAATGAAAACCAGTCGGGCAATGACCTGCCCCCGTAACCGGTAGCCCAGAGCCCTGAGGGTGAAATACAGGCGCAGACCGTCGCTGGTGAAATACACCAGCAGCAGCGCCGCAACGGCCATTAATAGCCCAGGATTCAGCAGCTGGCGGTCAAACTGGAAATGCCGTTCGGCAAACTGGCTGTAGACCACCCCGATCCCCGCTGCAGTGAGCCCCAGAAATAACAGAACAAGCAGGGCCAGGCGTGGCAAAGAGGTCCAGGTATTATGCGGCTGGAGCATAGTGGGAAGTTAACGGGGGTTGCTGCTGTCCCAATGCTTGCGTGACAGGCAGGGGTTAACGGGCGATAGTTTGATGCTAACTGACAAACACCTGGTATTCGTCCGGTCTATGACATTAGATTGACTTGGGTCTCACCCTGAGGCCATTACCGTGATAGATCGGGAAGTACACCAATGCCCAACGGTGCCATAGCTACAGATCGAACAGAAATACCTGGAACATTTCCCCCAACTGGGCCTTAATCAGGTAGAGGAGTCCCCATGTCCTGGATCATAACCAAGTACCTGATTACCGCGGCAATTGTGGTACTGGTTTCAGAAATCGCCAAGCGCAGCGACAAACTGGGAGCGCTGCTGGTGGCACTGCCTATGGTCACGGTACTGGCACTGATCTGGATGTATCTGGAGCAGCAGCCCCAGGAGCGCCTGGCCAACCATGCCTGGTACACCTTCTGGTATGTACTGCCGACCCTGCCCATGTTTCTTCTGTTTCCGCTTATTCTGCCCCGCCTTGGTTTCTGGCTGACCCTGCTGGCCAGCGGGGCTATTACCGTCAGCTGCTTCCTGATTTTTGCCCTGTTTTTACGTCGTTTTGGTATTGATCTGCTGTAACTTCTGTCTGCACAGGACACAGGACAGGCAGGCAACCGCCAACTAAGCTCAAGGCATCACCATAAGGAGTGCTATATGCCCCGGTTATGCCTATTTGATGTCAATGAAACCCTGCTTGATCTGGGGGGGCTGGATGGCCTTTTTGCGGAGTTTTTCGGTGTCGAGGGAGTGCGTCAGGAATGGTTTGACCAGGTGTTGCACAATGCGTTTGTCGCCACGATTACCGAGCGCTACCAACCCTTCGGAGAGATCGCCAGTGGTGCCTTAACCATGGTGGCCCAGCGCCGGGAACAGGCATTAACCCAGGCCCAGCATCGGGCGGTATTGGCGGGTATGGTGCAGCTACCACCGCACCCTGAAGTACCAGAGGCTTTGGCACAGTTTAAGCAGGCCGGTTTTCGCCTGGCAGCGCTGACCAACTCCACCGCCGAGGTGGTTTGCCGGCAGCTCAGCCACGTAGGGCTCACAGACATGTTCGAGCAGATCCTGTCAGTGGATGTGGTGCAACGCCTGAAGCCGGCCCAGGAACCCTACCGTTATGCCGCCAAGTCACTGGGGGTGCCGGTTCGGCAGTTGCGTATGATCGCTGCCCACGGCTGGGATATTGCGGGAGCTGCCGCTGCGGGCTGTGCCACGGCTTTTGTGGCTCGCCCTGGAATGATCGCTGATCCGCTGATTGCACCGCCGGATATTACCGGGTGCGACCTGATGGCGGTGGCAATACAGATTATGGCCCAGGATACACCCTGACCGCAGCGGTTTGATCCACCGGGTCAGGGTTTCTCGTGGGTCACCCTGACACCGGGTTTATGGGGCCCGGGTTATGAAACCCGGTTATGAAACCAGGGTTCCGCCATCCACCACCAGCGACTGGCCGGTAATATGACGTCCCGCTGCAGAGGCCAGAAGCAGGGCTGGCCCCTTGAGGTCGTCATCGCCGCCAAAGCGGTTCAATGGAATACGTTCAAGCATCTTTTCACCGTTGGCATCCAGCAGCCCCTGGGACATTTTCGAGGGGAAAAAGCCGGGGCAGAGAGCGTTGACGTTAATGTTGTAACGCCCCCACTCAGCCGCCAGGGCTCGGGTGAAATTCACCACGGCGCCCTTGCTGGTGTTATAGGCAATGGTCTGCATATGCTCCGGGTTACCAGAGAGGCCGGCAATGGAGGCAATATTGATCACCTTGCCATGCTGGCGGGGAATCATGCAGCGCTTGGCCACGGTCTGGGTGAGAAAGAAGATGGCGTTGACGTTCAGGTTCATCACCTTCATCCAGCCCTCTGGCGGGTAATCCTCCGCCGGGGCACCCCAGGTGGCACCGGCGTTGTTCACCAGAATATCAATATCCCCAAGGGCGCTGACCACCTGATCAACCACTCCGGGAATGCCTTCCAGGTTGGACAGGTCAGCGGCTACGGTCACCACGGTAATGCCCTGGCTTTCCAGATGGGTCTTGGCCTGATCCAGTTCATGCTGCTTGCGGGCACTGATGGCCACCTTGGCCCCCATGCCCCCCAGGGCCTCGGCCATTTGCAGGCCGAGCCCCCGGGAACCACCGGTGATAAAGGCCACCTGGCCGGTTAAATCGAACAAGTTCTGTACGCTCATGGCGTGCTCCTCAATGGATTGGATGGCCTTAAGCGGTTTCTGCCAGCAACAGGTTGCTCACCTGCTCCAGGTGATAGTCCGAATTGCCAAATTGCAGGTTAATCAGTGTCAGGCGCTTGAACAGGTGGCTACAGAACATCTCCTCAGTCACCCCCATGCCGCCATGAATCTGTACCGCAGACTGGCCCAGCTCACGGGCATACTGGCCAATCAGTGCTTTGGCGCTCGAGATGGCCCGGCGGCGCTGTTCCCGGTCGTCGGAATCGGCGTTGGTGGCTGCCAGAATGGCCATGGTGCGGGCCTGCTCTGCCGCCATAAACATATCCGCCATGCGGTGCTGCAGCACCTGGAACTTGGCAATGGGCACACCGAACTGCTTGCGCTCTTTACTGTAGGCCAGGGTGGTTGCGTTCAGGGCTTCCATGGCGCCAACGGCTTCTGCGCAGATGGCGGCAATACCCAGATCAAAGGCTTTCTCGATCAGCGGGGCGGCCTGGTCCAGGGGGCCTACCAGGGCATTTTCCGGGACCTGCACGTTTTCCAGTACCAGGTCAGCGGTGCGCTGGCCGTCGTGGGTGGCAAAGTCGTTGATGGTCAGACCGGAAGCACCGGCATCCACCAGGAACAGGGACTGGCCACTGGCGTCACCGGCACTGCCGCTGGTGCGGGCTGAAATAATCAGCTGGTCAGCCTGGCCGCCATGAATCACCGCCGTCTTGCGTCCGTTGAGCACATAACCGCCATTACTGGGCTTGGCTTCAGTGTTCACCCGGTTCAGGTTATAGCGGTTGCCTGGCTCGTGATGGGCCAGGGCCATCAGCTTCTCACCGCTGGCAATGGCGGGCAGCAGTGCGGCTTTCTGGGCATCACTGCCGGCATCCCGGATCAGACCGCCAGCCAGCACGACGGTGGCCAGGTAGGGCTCTACCAGCAGGCCGCGGCCAAAGCATTCCATCACCACCATAGTGTCCACGGCATTGCCGCCGAGGCCGTCGTAGTCTTCCGGGAAGGTAAAGGCCAGCAGGCCCATTTCTGCCAGGGCAGACCAGGTGCCTTTGTCCAGGCCTTTGCCGGTGGCAATAATCTCGCTGCGCTTGTCGAAGTTGTATTCGTTATCGACGAAACGGCGCAGGGAGTCCTGCAGCATCTGCTGCTCTTCTGTCAGGGTAAAATCCATCAGTCGCTCCTTAAAGGCCGAGAACCAGCTTGGAAATAATGCCTCGCTGAATCTCATTGGACCCGCCGAAAATGGTCAGCTTGCGCATATTGAAGTATTCACCGGCGGCAATGGTGGCGTTCTCACTGCCGGGTCGGGGGCCGTTGTAGTCTGCATCCAGGGCTTCTGGTAGATGGGCCATGGCGTCATGGCCGGTGGCTTCCATCAGCAGTTCATACAGGTTCTGACCCAGTTCGGTGCCACGGATTTTGAGAATGGAGGCCGCGGGGCCGGGGCCCTTGGCATCCGTAAGGATCCGCAGCACCGTCAGATCCAGTGCCTGCAGTTCCATATCCAGCTGTGCCAGCCGGTCCCGGAAGCGGGGATTTTCCATCAGTGGCCGTTCGCCATCCCGTTCTTCCCGGGCGGCGGCTTTCAGGCGCGCCATCATGCTCTTCGACTGGCCTACATTGGCCAGGCCAGTGCGCTCATGGCCGAGCAGGAATTTGGCGTAGGTCCAGCCCTGGTTTTCCTTGCCCACCAGGTTCGCAACCGGTACCCGGACGTTGTCGAAGTACACCTCGTTAATTTCGTGCTCGCCATCCAGCATGATGATGGGGCGCACGGAGATGCCCGGGTCATCCATATGGATCAGCAGGAAAGAGATGCCTTCCTGGGGCTTGCCTTCAGTACTGGTGCGAACCAGACAGAAGATCCACTCCGCATGCTGTCCCAGGGTGGTCCAGGTTTTCTGACCATTGACCACATAATGATCGCCGTCGCGCACGGCGCTGGTGCGCAGTGAGGCCAGGTCAGAGCCGGCGCCAGGCTCGGAATAGCCCTGACACCACCACTCTTCACCGCTGAGAATGCCGGGCAGGAAACGCTGCTTCTGCTCTTCGTTGCCGAAGGTCATGATGACCGGAGCCACCATGCGCAGGCCGAAGTCCAGCTGGCGGGGGGCACCCGCCATGGCACACTCTTCTTCAAAGATCAGCTGTTGCACCGCATCCCAACCAGTGCCGCCATGCTCTGTGGGCCAGTTGGAGGCGCCCCAGCCCTGGTCAAACAGAATTTTCTGCCAGCGTTCGGTGGTGCTTTTGGGCATCCGCAGGCGCTTCTGCACCTGTTCGCGGATGTCATCCGGCAGCTTATCGTTCAGGAACTGGCGCACTTCCTGGCGAAATGCGTCCTGCTCGGGGGTGTAATTGAGGTTCATAGTTGGCTCGCTTTGCTCAATCAGGTTAATGGCTTCAGGCGACTTCAAACAGGCCTGCAGCGCCCATACCGGTGCCGACACACATGGTCACTACAACGTACTTCACGCCACGACGCTTGCCTTCAATAAGGGCATGGCCGGTCAGGCGTGAGCCGGTGGTGCCGTAGGGGTGACCTACCGCAATGGCGCCGCCATTAACGTTCAGGCGCTCCATGGGGATACCCAGTTTGCGCTGGCAATACAGCACCTGCACGGCGAAGGCTTCGTTGAGTTCCCACAGGCCAATATCATCCACGGTCAGGCCATGACGCTTTAGCAGCTTGGGCACCGCGAAAACCGGGCCGATGCCCATTTCGTCGGGCTCACAGCCGGCTACTGCAAAGCCGCGGAAAATGCCCAGTGGCTCAATGCCCCGCTGCTGGGCCAGTTTGCCGTCCATCAGCACACAGGCGCTGGCGCCATCGGAAAACTGGCTGGCGTTACCGGCAGTTACCACGCCACCAGGCATGGCGGAGCGGATCTTGCTGACCCCTTCGATGTTGCTACCAGGGCGGATGCCTTCGTCCTGGGAGACGGTGACTTCCTGGCTGCTGAGCATGCCTGTAGCCTTGTCCGCGACACCCATGGTGGTGGTGATGGGCACGATTTCGTCATCGAACTTGCCCGCTTCACGGGCTTCGGCGGCCAGGGTCTGGCTGCGTACGCCGTACTCATCCATGTCTTCTTTCTTGATGCCATAGCGCTTGGCCACGGTTTCCGCGGTGTCCAGCATGGACCAGTACAGTTCCGGCTTATGCTTGGCCAGCCAGGGTTCCATCATGTAATTCTGGTTGACCGTGGCCTGCACCGTGGAAATGGACTCGACGCCACCGGCAACCATCACCGGTACCCGGTCCACCTGAATGTGCTGGGCGGCCATGGCGATGGCCTGCAGGCCGGATGAACAGAAACGGTTGATGGTGGCGCCGGACACGGTCACCGGCAGACCGGCACGCATGCCGCCCATACGGGCCACATCGTTACCGGTGGAACCTTCCGGCAGGGCACAGCCCATGAGCACGTCTTCGATTTCGTTCGGATCGACTTTGGAGCGTTCCACGGCATGCTGGATGGCATGACCGGCCAGGGTGGCACCGTGGGTCATGTTCAGGCCGCCACGCCAGGACTTGGCCAGGGGCGTACGGGCGGTGGATACAATGACAACATCACTGGACATATTTTTTCTCCTTAACACCGGCCCGTTGCAACGGGCCGGATAGCAAATGGGTAACCGGAATGATTAATGGAAGCCTTTGCCGCTTTCCGCGCAACGGGCCAGCAGCGGAGCCGGCTCCCAGAAGCCCGGTTCGGCATTGGGGTTCTCGGCAAAGGGCTCCATGGCACGCATCACATTCATCAGGCCTACCTGCTGGGCATAATGCATGGGGCCACCCCGGTATACCGGGAAGCCGTAACCGGTGAGGTACACCATGTCGATGTCAGAGGCGCGCTGGGCGATGCCTTCTTCCAGAATGCGGGCACCCTCATTTACCAGTGCGTAGACGCAACGCTGCAGAATTTCCTCTGCGCTGATCTTGCGGGGGGTAATGCCCAGTTCCTTACGTACATCCTCAACCACCTGATCCACGGCGGGATCATGCAGGGCGGCGCGGTTGCCGGGTTCATAGCGGTAGAAACCGGAACCGGTTTTCTGCCCGTAACGACCCATTTCGCAAATCCGGTCGGCAATGACCATGCGCTTCATCTCGGGCTTCTCGTCATACTGGCGCTTTCGGATTGCCCAGCCGATATCCCCGCCGGCCAGGTCCGCCATGCGCAGTGGGCCCATGGCAAAGCCAAATTTCTCAATCACCTTGTCGATCTGCTGCACACTGGCCCCTTCCTGCAGCATCAGCATGGCTTCCCGCTGGTACTGGTTGATCATGCGGTTGCCGATAAAACCATCGCAGACACCGGAGACCACGGCGGTTTTCTTGATTACTTTGGCCAGTTTCATGGCAGTGGCCAGCACGTCGTTGGCGGTCTTCTCACCACGCACCACTTCCAGCAGCTTCATGACGTTGGCCGGGCTGAAGAAATGCAGGCCAATCACATCCTGGGGACGCTTGGTAAAGGCAGCGATATTGTCCACATCCAGGGTAGAGGTGTTGGAGGCGAGAATGGCGCCGGGCTTGCACACTTCATCAAGCTTGGTAAAGACGGATTCCTTGACGGACAGCTCTTCAAAGACTGCCTCGATCACCAGATCCACCGTGCTCAGGGGGCTGTAATCCAGGGAAGTTGTGAGCAGATCGAGGCAGGCCTGGGCCTTTTCCTGGCTCATACGGCCTTTCTTGACCCGGCCTTCATAGACGCTGCGAATATGGGTCAGGCCACGGTCCAGACCTTCCTGCTTCATTTCCACGATGGTAACCGGAATGCCGGCATTGAGGAAATTGATGCTGATACCGGTGCCCATGGTGCCGGCACCGATCACGCCCACAGATTTAATATCACGAACAGGGGTGTCAGAGGGTACGTCAGAAATCTTGCTGGCCTTGCGCTCGGCGAAAAATGCGTGGCGCAGAGCCGCTGACTCAGGGGTCTGCATCAGGTGGGCAAAGGCTTCCTGCTCAACTTTCATACCCTGGTCAAAGGGCTTGGTGACCGCCGCTTCCACCGCATCCACACACTTAAGTGGGGCAGGGTAGTTCTTGGCCATGGCACCCACGGTAGTGCGGGTGAACATAAAGAAGCCTTCCGGATTGGGGTGCTGACACTTGAGGTCCCGTATCCGCTTCAGGGGCAGACCTTCTTTGACCACTTTGCCGGCCAGAGCCAGAGCGCCTTTCAGCAGATCCCCGTCAACCACTTCGTCAAGCAGTGGTGTGCCCTGGAACTTTTTCGCCGGCACCGCGGCACCGGAGACAATCATATTGACTGCATGCTCAGCACCAATTACCCGTGGCAGACGCTGTGTGCCACCGGCACCCGGCAGCAGGCCCAGCTTTACTTCCGGCAGTGACAGTTGGGCGTCAGCAGTGGCTATGCGGTAATGACAACCCAGGGCCAGCTCCAGACCGCCGCCCATACAGGCACCGCTGATAGCGGCAATCACGGGTTTACGGGCACTTTCCACATAGTTGATCACTGTGGTGAGGATGGGCTCGGCCATCATGGTCGGGGTGCCAAATTCACTGATATCGGCGCCGCCGGAGAAGGCACGGTCAGAACCGATCAGAACAATGGACTTCACCTTCTCGTCCCCTTCAGCCTGCTTGATGCCGGCGACAATGCCCTGGCGCAATGCCAGGCCCAGGCCGTTAACCGGAGGGTTGTCCAGCCGGATAACGGCGGTTTCGCCGTTCACTTCATAGTGCGCTTGACTCATGATGGCTCCTTTTTATGGTGGCACTGATAAGCAATGACCCGGTGCTGCCGGGCCAGAAAAAAATCGGACATACACTGGTGTATGGTTTTACCGTACACTAATGTATGTTGGGTGTTGGGTCAACGACATCAGTCCCAATTCAAAACATTCAGTAAGCAGGCTAACTATTTTTTTCCATCAAGACCCCGATCACTTATGAGCGATGCAAAAACGGATACCAAGAGTGCCCTGCGCCAGAGCAAAGGGACTGACAAACCCCAGCTGAAAGTTGATGACTGGCTGGACGCTGCGGCCGGTGAAATTGCGGCCGGGGGCTTTTCCAATCTGCGGGTGATGACCCTGGCAAAAAAGCTGGGGGTGACCCGGGGCAGCTTTTACTGGCATTTCCGGGACCACCAGGACCTGGTGCAGCGCTTTCTGCAGCGCTGGCGAGACCGCCGGCTGCATGAACTGCAGTACTGGAAACCCCAGGGCGGTGATGTGGAGGAAGAGTTGCGGCATATACTGGAATTGCTGCTCACGGACGCCTCACGGAATATTCGCCGTTTGCAGGTGGAGCTGGCGGTACGGGATTTTGCCCGGCGCAATGACCTGGCCGCAGAACTGGTGCTGGAGGTGGATGAATCCCGCATTAACCAGAATTGTCAGCTCTTTGAACGCCTCGGCACTGATCCTGAGCAGACCCGTGGGCTGTCGTTGTTGCTGTATGTGTCAATTATCGGTTCACAGGTAGTGCTCACCGGGCGCAACGACGATGCCGACTCAATCCGCAGTATCGAACGGATGCTGGCAGGTATCATCAATGAATTGCGCAACCGGTGACGGGGCGCGCACCGGTTCAGGCAGGGGAAGGGCGGGTTAGGCCAGGCAGCTGCAACACCCCGGTGCCCTGCAGAATGGACCAGGCAATGCTCAGGGCCGAACTGCGGTCTGAGGCCATATACCATTTGCACTCCTGCCCCCGGTAACGGCTCTTGTGGTAGCTCAGGGCCTTAAAGGCGTAAAAACGGTTGCCATGGTTGTAGAGGCCCTGGCCAATGCGCCTCAGCAACCAGCGGTCACCGGGTATGGCGGTGATATTGTGTAACGGCGCTATGCCCAGTGACAATTCAAAGACCCCTTCCTGGTGAAATTTTTCCATGGCCTGGAGAATAATATAATCCAGCAGGCCTGCAGGGGACCGATCGGTATCCTGCCTCAGGATATTGGCGGTATAGCCAATCACCTGACCTTCTCTGAAATAGGGGTCAAAGAACACATACCCCAGGAGTTCCCCCTCCAGGTAGCCGTAAAATTTCCGTACCTGCCACTCGTCTCCCATCACCGGGGGCCGAGTGAGCAAAGACAGCTCCCGGTTGCCCACGGCTTTGTGCCGGCTCCAGCAGCGGGAAATGCCTTCAACACCCCCCTCAGTGACGTCCTGCCAGGATTCTTCCCGCACTTCCACCGGAGCCCGTCGGGCCAAGTTAGCGGCATGGCGAATCTGCTTCTTGTCTTTGCCCCTTACGGTGAACGAGCGGCTATCAATGGTGAACTCAGTGCCAAATTCATTGATATGCAAACCCATCTGGCCAAGCTCAGCGGCTACTGTCTGGTCAATGCCGATAAACAGGTGGCGACCGGGCACCTTATTCAGAAAGGCGCGCATCAGCCAGGGTCGGCTGCGGGGATCGCAAACCGGGTTGGCAAAGACCACATTGAACCGTAGCCCGGGCCAGGCCACTGGCTGGTAGGCAATATAACCAAGCCCTGGCACACCAAAACGTCTGGCTCCCTGTTGCAAGGTAAAATAGGCACTGGACTGGTTGCCGTATCGGCTGAGTAACTCCTGGCAATCTTCCAGGCTTGGGGAAGATTCACGACTGAGGGCAGAAGCAAAAAGGCGCTCACTGGGAGAAATGGAAGTCATGACCGTTCCAGTTGCTAGTGTTGTGGAAGTGCACTTGTTGTTGTCGGCGTCTGCTGCGACTTATAGCCAAGCATCCATGCTCTGGCTGGTGAGGAAAAGATGAGGGTGGCGATTTCATGAACAGCAACACAGAATGCTGCCGGGAGTCTGAAGTTTAGTGATCTGATCCTCAGATTATAAATGTTGCTTAGCCTGGGCTTAATCCAGTAAGCCCAGGCTAACGGCCTTCACGGCGGCAGCGGTTTTATTGGTGCAGTTCAGCTTGCACAGGGCGTTGCCGATATGAAAGCAGGCGGTGCGCTCGGAAATACCCAGGATATCGGCGGTTTCTCCGGCGGTTTTGCCGGCAGCGGACCAGCGCATCACCTCGGTTTCCCGTGGGGATAAGGCAACTTCCAGCTCAGGAGCCAGGGTCGGCAATAATAACCGGGAAAGGGCGGCATGGCTCACCTGAGCCAGCCACACCAGTTGCGGCTGTTTATCCTGTAATTCACTGCGGGTAAGGGGGTCGCCGCCCCGGGCCAGGGTTAGCAGTCCGGCGCTACCCCGGTGGTCACGACTGGCCTGGGCCCAGCCGACCCTTAGCCCTGCTGCTCTGGCGTCTGCCCATAATTCCCCGGCATTGGCAAACACCCGGTCAGACCAGACGATAGGAAGGGTGGAGCGGATACCGTGTTTAATGGTGGGGTCAATGGCGAAATAGTCCTGGCTGCGGTAATGCCGGTTCCACTCATTGCTGTAGTTGTTAAGGGTGACGATCTTTGGCTGGGTAACCGGTATGGGTGTGCGCAGGCCGTAGGCGCAGTAGTCGAAGCCGAGGCTGCGAACGATGCGCTCCATGCTCTCCATCAGGGTTTTTTCGTTGCTGATCCGCATCAGCCCGTTGATTTGTTCTTCTTGTAACTGTGTCACCGGGTGCTTACCTCCCTGTTACCGGTTTATATAAGATTACATCCCGTAATCAGTCATTAGCCTAGCAGATTTTAACGGGTACAGCGCTTGCTTCTGCCGACCCTGTCAAATCTGACAGTTATTCTGCCGTTCATTATCTATTTCAATGGGAATGACACGGATGTCATGTTGGGTGAGTCAGGGATGCAAATCTATTCAGGATCCAGGCAGGATTTGCCAGTGGGTTTATGGCAGCGTCTGCTACGTTATCGCTACCAGGTGTTTGTGCGTCACTTGGGCTGGGAACTAGCCGGCAATCTGCCAGGTCAGGAGGTCGATCAGTTTGACCGTGCTGACACTCTCTATGTGGTGGCGGTGCGACAGGACAACGGTTCTGTTGTCGGTTGTGCCCGGTTGCTGCCAACCCTTAAGCCTTATCTGCTCAGTGAGGTATTCCCTCAGTTGCTGGGTGGGCTTCAACCCCCTGCTAGGGGGGATATCTGGGAGCTGTCCCGGTTTGCCGCCATGGACCCCGCTGTAACGGACTCGCCCCAGGGGCAGGTGTCATCTCCTTATGCTCTGGCCCTGGTGAAGGCTGCACAACGCTGTGCCGCCCGGCGGGGAGCTACTGAGCTGATCACGGTGTCCCCGGTGGCTATTGGTCGTCTGCTTCGTGTCAACGGCATTGATGCCTGTCGTGGTGGCCCTGTTTGCCAGGTGGGGAGCGAAGCGCTCTGTGCTTACCGGATAAAAACGACTCTGACCGCCCGGGTTACTGAAGTTAGAGAGTTGGCCCAGTGATGCTCCCTTTTTCGGACGGAGATTAGCGCCATGTTTGTGTCACTGTTTCGCAGCTTTGCAGCGGCCAACCCGGTCAAGACCGCTGTGGTCTGCCACGGGCAATCCATCAGTTACGGGGAAATGGATGCTGAAGTCCGGCGGGTCAGCAAGTACCTGGCTTTAATGGGGGTTAGCCGGGGCACCCGGGTGATCATTGCATTGCCCAACAGCATAACTTACCTGGTGCTTTACCATGCGCTGGCGGATACCGGAGCGGTTATTATGCCGCTGCCCCGGGACCTTATCCTGGAAGCAATTACCGATTGTCTTGGGGGTAGCGAGCCGGATTTCTGTCTGGTGGCAGGGGAGCTTGCCCTGCCTTATCAGCAAGTGTGCGCAGGGCTGGGACGGGGGCTGGTGGTTTCTGACAGCACCCGGCCTTTCAGTCTGGCGGAAATGGCCCAGCGTAACCCTGCCTGTATTACCCCGATGCCCCGGCTTTCCCCGGACGACCCCCTGATGGTGCACCATCATTGGCATGGGGTCACCCGGGGGGCAGGGCATTGGTATGATACGGTGCAATCCCATCGTAATCACATTCAGCGGCTGCTGAGCTGGTCCCGAACCGCACAGTTGACCGCTGAAGACAGCACCCTATGCATTGATCCTTTGTGCAATTTTCTGGCCGCAGAATCCCTGGCATTACCTGCTCTTGCCTGTGGTCAGACGCTTTACCTGATGGATGAACGGCGAGCCACACCAGAGGCGGTAACAGACCTGATCAGTGGGGAGAAAATCACTCTGTTTGGTGCTGGGGAGGCGTTTTACCGGCGCTTACTGGATGCACCTCTGCCTCGTTGCAGGGGGCTGCAGTCACTGCGTATCACCCTGTGTGATACCGGCAGCCTCAGTGAGGATCTGACGCCGGCGTTTATCCGGCGTTTCGGTGTGCCGCTGAATTATACCTACAGTTTGCCGGAAACGGCGCTGGCTCTGGTAAACCTGAAGCCCGGGGACGGCAATGAACAGATCCCCATTGGCAGTCCTTTGCACGGCGTGGAATCGGCAGTGCACGGATTCGGCCCGGTGGCGGAGGGTGTCGGTGAATTATGGTTGCGTGCAGAGAGCATTGCCGCCACCAGTATTTCAGGTCAGAGATTCTGTGATGGCCAGGGCTGGCTGCCAACCGGTGCGCTGGTGCGCCGCCAGGGCGGGTGCTTTTACCTGCTGGGGCAGTATGCGCCCCAGGGGCTGCACCGGCATCAGTTCCGTGCCTGAGGGCTATGGCAATTACGGCGACGTGAGGGGAGGCTGCAGGCGCTGGTAAACCCAGGCCTCCTGATCCTGATCCAGGGTCACTCTGACCCGCTCATAGCGCACACCCAGGCGTTCATAGCGGTCAAGGCGGCGCAGTTCCTCGCTATATACGGTAAACATCCTGCCAGTCACCTGGCTATTTTCAGCAGGCTTCAGGTTCAGTCCCTGACGCCTGAATCCGCTGACGGAAGCAGGGCTGGTTGCCACCGGGCGACCAATGACCAGATAGCGAACCAGTGGATTACGCAGAGTGCCGTAAACGAACAGGTGGTGTTGCTGTTGGGATTCCAGGGCCAGGGTTTCCGGGGGAGCTTCATAGCCCAGAGCACTGAACAGCATCAGCCACACAATCAGCCCGGTGCCCGCCAGGCTGGCAAAGCAGCCCAGCAACAGCCATTTCAGGCGTAACAGTGGTCTTTTTTCTGTCATGGTTGTTCTCTCTTAGGAGCCGGTCCCAGGGTATTCACCCAGTGATCCACTGTGAATTGACCGGGGGGCTAATAGGCGATAATTGCAGATTACCCCCCTGGAGTTCAACGCATGTCCCTTATACGCCTGGCCTATGCCAGTGACGCAACATTCAAGCCTGCAACCGCCGAAAATGGCGTAGAGCCTAACCTGTCACGGATTTTTCTGGCATCCCGCCGGAACAACCCCAAGCAGGGTCTGGTGGGTTATCTTTCTTCAGGGTCAATATGAGGTTTATGTCTAGCTCCTGATGTTGGCCTGTTGCGACTGGTGAAACCGCCTTTTTATACTGGACAACTTCACCCCCAGGCATTTTTGGGTGAGTCCGGAAAGGGAGATTTCCATGCTCGTGTTCCTGGTGCTGCATATCATCACCATGCTTTTCTGGGTGGCATCCCTGCTGTATCTGCCCCTATTGCTTCATGCCACTGCCCTGAGAGATTCCCAATTCAATCCACCACGCCTGCAGCATGATTCGGTGGAGCGCCTGGTGTTTACCTATATCGCTACCCCGT
>REBR01000254.1 GCA_007692645.1 Halomonadaceae bacterium
CCAATTACGAGCCCAACAGCTGGAGCGAGGACAGCGGTCCCAGGGAAAACCCCCAGACCGGTTTCCACAGTTATCCAGAGCATATTCAGGGTGAAAAACAACGGGTTCGCTCAGAAACCTTCGGTGATCATTACAGCCAGGGGCGGCAGTTCTATATCAGCCAGACGAAAGTTGAGCAGGGCCATATGGCCAACGCCTTTGTGTTTGAGCTGAGCAAGGTGGAGCGGGAAGATATCCGGCTGCGGATGGTGGCCCATCTGCTCAATATGGACAAGGACCTTGCCCGTGCTGTTGCCACCGGCCTGGGTATTGATGAGCTGCCCGCCGCCGCTGAGGCCGCCATGGCCCCCCGGGACGACCTGGCGGTGTCGGATAAGCTGAGCATTCTGAAAAATGGGCCTGACAGCTTCCATGGCCGCAGAGTGGGGGTTTTAACCACTGACGGGGTGGATGCCAAGCTGTTTACTGCACTGAAAAAAGCCGTGGAAGCGGCGGGTGCCAATCTTACCGTGGTGGCCCCCACCATTGGTGGCGTCAAAGACAGTGACGGCGGGCAGATTCCAGCGGGTGAAAAAGTGGATGGTGGACCTTCGGTGCTGTTTGATGCCGTGGTTTTACTGCCGGCAGCGGATAAGGTGGACGTACTGGCCCAGCACAGCCCTGCCCGGGATTTCGTCAACGATGCGTTTTCTCACTGTAAATTCATTGGCTATTCGAAAGAGGCTTTGCCGTTATTTACTGCTACCGGGCTTGATAGCAAGCTGGACGGGGGCTGTCTGGCGGTGGACTCTGCCAAAGAGGCGGCAGACTTCCTGATTGAGTGCAAACTGCTGCGTTTCTGGGCGCGGGAGCCTGTGGTTCATCCACTGTAGCCGGGGAGTAATGGCTGGCTGCAGAAGCATTGGCGATTCACGGAGCTCGAACACCACGGCCAGACGGTTAAATCCGGTTTGGGAAATAAGGGTGTAACTGTTACCTTTTTCCTCTCTGGAAGATTATCGGCGGGCAAGAAAACACCGCCGCTACTCCGCAACAGAGGCTGTCTGTGAGCCAGAAGCAGTAACTTGGGCGTACAGGATGAAGGGTTTTGCAGTCGCGCCTGGGAGAGTGGCCATGAAGTTTTTATCCAGCACCGGGTTTGCCCTGTTCGGGGCCATGCTGATTGCACTGAGTTTCGGGCTTGCACGTTTTGCTTTCGGCCTTTTTGTGCCCCCTATCCGTGCTGAGCTGGAGCTGACACCGGACATTATCGGGATTATCGGTGCCCTGCCGCTGATCAGCTTTGTGCTGGCCACCCTGGTCGCGCCGGTTTCCGCTGACCGCCTGGGTGCGCGGTATACGGCGCTTATTTCATGTGGCTTTGGTGTGCTGGGTCTGGCGTTGATCAGCCAGGCGTCCACGCCCCTGACTCTGGGTATCGGGGTTTTTGCCTGTGGTATCTGTACCGGTTTGATGATGCCGGCCCTGACAGCCGCCATGCAGGTAGTGGTGGACCGTTCGGTGCATGGCCGCGTCAGCTCGGTGATGAACGCTGGTACCAGCATTGGTCTGGTGATTGCGGCGCCCACGGTGCTGTTTATGACGGATGCCTGGCGATACGCCTACCTGTCGTTTACAGCAGTGGCTGTTGTCAGCGTGGTTGCGACCTGGTTTTTTATCCCTTCGGTATCGCGGATTATGCCGTCCAACGCCGCACCGCCATCGCCAATCTCGGCCTTGCAGTGGTGGCGCCTGCTGCGGTTATCGCTGTTTGGCTTTGCCATGGGTTTTGTGGCCTCGGCCTACTGGCTTTTTGCCCCGGATCTGGTGGTCTCCATCGGCGCCCTCTCCTCTGCGGATACGGGCTGGTTGTGGTTTGCGGTGGGCATTGCCGGTCTGGGGGGGGCCCTGATCAGTGACCTGGCGGACCGCAACAATCCGCCTATTACCCATGCATTGATGCTGGTTGCCATGGCAGCGAGTCTGGCATTGCTGGCAGCCAGTCCGGGTCAGCTGGGCATTGCGATTTTCTCGGCCATGGTCTTTGGCCTTTCTTATATGAGTCTGACCGGGTTATATCTGATGACCGGTATCCGTCTGCTACCCGGGCGCATGTCCATGGGGCCAGTGCTGCCGTTTCTGGCCTGCGCCCTGGGTCAGGCGGCGGGTTCACCCTTGGTGGGTCTGCTGGTGAATGAGTATGGTTACGCGGATGCCTTTGCCATGTTTGCCGCCATCGGTATTCTGGTGGCGATTGTGTCGCCACTATACCCCCGTTATCTGGAGTCGGAGCCAGAAGAAACCGTTGCGGAAGAAGCCACGGGTCTGCAGGCGGCTTTCGATCATCAGCTGTTGGGCGAGGACGGCGAACCCTTTGAACCGGCGGCAGAGGATAACCCCGCCAGTTAAAGCAATGGCGGGGTTTTGGGTGCTCTTACCGGTTCATGTGGAGGGCAATATCCAGCATACGGTTGGTGAAGCCCCACTCATTGTCGTACCAGGCCAGCACTTTTACCTGGGTTCCGAGTGTGCGTGTCTGGCTGGCGTCGTAAACCGCAGAAAACGAAGAGTGATTGAAGTCTGAGGATACCAGGGGTTCTTCGTTGTAACCCAGAACCTGGTTAAGGGTCCCCTCAGAGGCCTGTTTCATGGCGGTGTTGATTTCATCGACGCTGACTTCGCGCTTGAGAATAGCGTGCAGATCCACCATGGACACATTGATGGTGGGCACCCGCACGGCCATGCCGTCGAGCTTGCCGGCAAGGGTTGGCAGAACCAGGCCCACAGCGTCAGCCGCGCCGGTTTTGGTGGGAATCAGGTTGCTGGCCGCCGCTCTGGCCCGGTACAGGTCGTTGTGGGCCTTGTCGATGAGGTTCTGGTCATTGGTATAGGCATGAATTGTTGTCATCTGACCCTGCACCACGCCAAAGGCATCATCCAGAACCTTGGCAACAGGGGCCAGGCAGTTGGTTGTGCAGCTGGCAGCGGAGACAATCCGATCTTCATGGGTCAGATCATGGTGATTGATGCCGTAAACCACGGTCCGGTCTGCATCCGGTACCGGGTAAGACGCAATGACACGCCCGGCTCCGGCTTCAAGGTGGGCATTCAACAACCCCCGTTTCTTCATTTTACCGCTGCACTCAAGCACCAGATCTACCCCCAACGCTTTCCAGGGCAGCTGGGCAGGATCTTTTTCCCCCAGGCACGTAACATCCTGCCCGCCAATACTCAACTGGTCATCTTTGAGTTTTACCGGCACTTTAAAGTGACCATGGGTGGTGTCATGGCGCAACAGGTGGCTAAGGACCCGGGGTTCTACCAGGTCATTAATGGCGATGACCTGAATCTCATTTTCCAGGCCACGCTCGTGAATGGCCCAGACCAGGCAACGCCCGATACGTCCGAAACCGCTGATGGCAACGCGTAACATAAACACTCTCCCCCGCTCATTAATGTAAAACTAGTCGGCAACTTCCAATCTCTGGCGAGGAAGCTTGGCTACGGTTGATGGCTGCGGGATTAAAGTGACCCGCAAATCCACCCGGTAGCCGATCACGCGTCCATTCTCCACCTGCACCTTTTGTTCAGAGACCCAGGCTCCCCTGATGTTATTGGCAGAGCCGGCTACCGCTTCAATACCGTTCTTGATGGCATCCTCAAAGTTTTTTTCAGAAACTGCACTGATTTCGATAGTCTTCCCGTCTGACATCTCTAGCCCCCCTGTTTCCTTAGGACGTGCAAAAAGTAAGATCTATTTCTTACTCTCATCATAATGAAGCACTTGGCATTCAGAACCCTTGACGGGGGTCAATAAGTGAATCTGGAGAGAATGGGGGGTAGCGGTTTCTTTCTGGTTGTTGACTCAAGTCAAGGTAGGCGGTGGGCATTGGGGGGACAGTCAATGATTCAGGGTTCTGTAATCAGGGAGATTGCTCATGGAAGTGCTGGTCGGCGATATTGGCGGGACCAATGCCCGCTTCCGTCTCCTTAGCAAAGAAGGCGATCAATGGTGCCTGCGGCACCAGTCAACCTGGCCCAGTGGCCAGTTTGAATCTCTGGAGGCATTGCTGGATGCAATGACTTTCAGCTTATCACGGCTGGAAAAAACTCACATTGAGGAGGTGTGGCTTGCCGTTGCAGGTCCTGTCCGGGCGGGACAGGTAACCTTCACGAATTTGCCCTGGCAGGCTGATGCCTTATCCCTTGCTGCCCGGTTTGGATGGAGCCGGGTTACCCTGATCAACGACCTTGAAGCCCTTGCTCACGCGGTTCCCGGGTTAGGTGAAACGGATTTGATGCCTATCCAGCAGGGTAGCCCGGGGAATGCCAACCGTCTGGTGGTGTCGGTAGGAACCGGGCTGGGTGTGGCGATCCTGAAAATGCAGGAAGGCCGCCTGAATGTAGTGGCTTCTGAGGGGGGACATACTGATTTTGCCCCGGCCAACCCAGCACAGTTCCGGCTACTGGAGTACATGGGCTCCCGCCACGGGCATGTCAGCCATGAACGGATTCTTTCAGGTCATGGATTGCCTGAGCTTTACCGGTTTATCTGTGAAGAACATGGTTTACCCTCAGAGAAGGCGATTCTCGACGCAGCGGATCCCACGGCAGCCATTAATCAGCAGGCAGAGTCTGGGCAGTCCCCCATGGCGGTGGCCACTATCGAACAGTTTGCGCAATTACTGGGGCGCTTTGTAGGCAACGCAGCCCTGTTCGCGGCGGCACTGGGTGGGGTTTATCTCTGCGGGGGAGTCGCTGCGCGGCTGCACCCTTACTTCACAAGTGACATCTTTCTCAACGGGTTTCTCGACCGGGGGCGGATGAAACCCACCATGGAGCAGATGCCAGTGTGGACCATTGCCAGCACCGAGGTGGGCCTGAGGGGGATCACTGCCCTGGGAACCCGCTATGGGGTTTGCGGCCTGACGGTTAACCCCTGCCAAAAAGATGCTTTATCCCAGAAGCTGTCATCCTTATGAGGGAAACAGACATGGATCTGGCAGACACACTGCCCGGGACAATGAACGCCATGGTGCTGGAAAAACTGGGCCAGGGGCTGCAATACCGACAGCTGCCCTTACCCCAGCTTCAGTCTCCGGATCAGGTGCTGCTAAAGGTGGAAGCTTGCGGTGTCTGTCGTACGGATCTGCATATACTGGATGGCGAATTGCCGGACCCTCAACTGCCACTGATACCGGGGCACCAGATTGTCGGGATTGTGGTCAAAGCCGGTGAAAAGGTCACTGGCATCAAGCCCGGAGACCGGGTGGGTGTGCCCTGGCTCGGCCATACTGATGGCAGTTGTCGCTATTGCCGTAAAGGGCAGGAAAACCTCTGTGAGCAGGCCCGGTTCACCGGTTACACCCTGGATGGTGGTTATGCACAGTATGCTGTGGCCTACGCGCCCTACTGCTTCCCCCTCTCCCCTATCGTGCAGGCACTGGATATCGCGCCACTGCTTTGTGCAGGCCTCATCGGTTACAGAACCTGGCGGCTGGCGGGGGGTAAAAGTATTGAGCGTCTGGGAATCTACGGCTTTGGCGCAGCGGCCCATATAATCTGCCAGATTGCCTGCTGGTATGGCCAGTCTGTCTATGCCTTCACCCGTTCCGGTGACGCCTCAGCCCAGGCTCTGGCCCGCAAACTCGGGGCTGTCTGGGCCGGTGCCAGTGACCAGGCGGCGCCGGTGAAACTGGACGCCGCCCTGGTGTTTGCCCCGGTTGGGGAACTGATGGTTAGCGCCCTCAAGAACCTTGACCCTGGCGGCAGTGTGGTCAGTGGTGGCATCCACATGAGCGACATTCCTGCCTTTCCTTACCACCTGTTGTGGGAAGAAAGAAGCATGAAGTCCGTGGCCAACCTGACCCGGGAGGATGGCCATGCATTTTTTGCCGTGGCCAATCAGGTTCCCCTACGTACCGAAGTGCAGGTTTACCCTCTGGAGAGGGCCAATGAAGCCCTCGAGGATTTACGGCAGGGGCGTTTTTCCGGTGCGGCGGTACTGGTCATGGACTAACGGGGGCCTTATGCCACCCTCAGAGAATGACCTTTCATGCGCTCTTTCAAGGCATCCCGGTAGAGGGCTTCATAAGCGGCTGCTGCCTGGTCCCACTCAAAGCGTAGCTTCATGGCATTCACCATCCGCTGTTGCCATCGCTGTGGCTGGTCATAAAGCTCCAGAGCCCGGTCTACGGTGGCAAGCAGTGCGTCCACGTCCGGGGCGCTGATAAGCAGGCCATTGGCGGCATCAGATTTCGGGTCCCCGTCCATGACCGTATCCTTAAGCCCTCCCACAGGGGTGACAAGGGGCACGGTGCCATAGCGCATGGCAATCAGTTGAGCCAGGCCGCAGGGTTCAAACCGCGAGGGCATTAACAGCATGTCAGCGCCGGCGTAGAGTTTATGGGCCAGCTCCTCGTTGAACCCGGTGTGTACCGCCAGCCTGCCCTGGTGGATTTTGCCAAGCTTGAGAAGCTCACGCTCCCAGTGTTTATCGCCGGCTCCCAGCACCACCAGCCGCAGGTTCTTCTGCATCAGTTGCGGTAGTGCATGGAGCAGCAGGTCTATGCCTTTCTGTTCAGTCAGCCGGCCCACCCAGGCAATAACCGGGGCCTTGTGGTTGTGATCAAAGGCCAGGCCCAGCTCCCGGATCAGTTGCTGGCGCTGGTGGGATTTACCGTCAGTTTGTTCTGCATCGAAAGGATGGTGCAGTACAGGATCGGTTGACGGATTCCAGCACGCATAATCAATGCCGTTCAGGATCCCGCTCAGCACCCCGGACCGGGCCCGGTATACACCATCCAGCCCGCCTCCGAACTCGGCTGTTTGAATCTCTGCGGCGTAAGACGGGCTGACTGTGGTTACCCGATCGGAAAAAATAACACCGGCCTTGAGCAGAGAAAGGCTGCCGTAGAACTCCAGAGCATCCGGGTGATAAAGGTGAGCGGGTAGCCCAAGCCGCTCCAGGGTCTGGGCTGGGTAGCAGCCGTTAAACCCCGCATTATGGATGGTCATTACCGACGCCGGTGCGGCGCCCTGCAATCGCATCCACACCGGGGTAAGCCCGGTGTGCCAGTCGTTGCAATGCACCACATCCGGTTGCCAGCCCATGGCCAGGTTGCCACTGGCGATATCCGCAGCCACCCGGGAAAGCAGACCAAACTGAATCGGGTTGTCTGACCAGGGCTCCCCGGCTTTATTCAGGTAGGGGCGGCCACGTCGACGCAGAAACCCCGGTGTCTCCAGTAGCCAAACGGGGCACGGCAGGTCATGGTGGTTACTCTCAACAATACGGCCCCGCCCTGTTGTGAGTGTGACGTGTGTTGCCAGACCCTGTGTCAGTTGCTGGTGGTAGGCGGGTATCAGTACCTGTACATCGTGACCCCGGGCCACCAGAGCTGCGGGCAGTGAACCGATGACATCACCCAGTCCCCCCACCTTTGCCAGTGGCGCCATTTCTGCGGCGACCAGAAGAATTTTCATGGACTCCATTAGTCTTGCTCCGTTAAACCCAGATAAATGACCCCCAGTGGTGGCAGGGTAAGGGAAAGCATCGCCGGCTGCCCCATCCAGGACTGGGCCTGTGCCTCAACGCCCCCCAGGTTGCCCACGCCGGAGCCACCGTAAAGGGGGGCATCCGAGTTCAGGTATTCCCGGTAAAATCCCTTGCAGGGCACACCAATGCGGTAGTCATAGCGCGGTACCGGGGTGAAATTGCACAGGATGATCATGACCTGGTCACCGCAGCGGCGCTGGAAACTGATCACGGACTGGTCTGAGTCGTGGCAATCGACCCAGGCAAAACCCGACTCGGTGAAATCGTGACGGTGCAATGCCGGCAACCCGGTGTAGAGCCGATTCAGGTCCCCCACCAGGCGGTTGATGCCGGCGTGATAGCCAGTTTCCGCCAGGGTCTGGTCAATGGTGCTTTCGTGGGACCACTCATGAAGCTGACCCAGCTCATTGCCCATAAACAGCAGCTTCTTGCCGGGATAGGCAAACATGTAGGCGTAAAGCAGGCGCAGATTGGCAAACCGCTGCCATTCGTCGCCCGGCATCCGGTCCAACAGGGCCCCTTTGCCGTGCACCACCTCATCATGGGAAAGGGGCAGCACGAAATTCTCATGGAACGCATAAATAAGCCCGAAGGTGAGCCGGTCATGGTGGTAGCGCCGGTGTACCGGGTCCTCTTGCAGGTAGGCCAGGGTGTCGTGCATCCAGCCCATGTTCCATTTCATGCTGAAACCCAGCCCCCCCAGGTGTACCGGACGGGTCACCCCCGGCCATGCGGTGGACTCTTCGGCAATGGTGTAACTGCCGGGGGCTTCCCCGTGGGTCACGGTATTGAGGGTCTGCAGG
>REBR01000114.1 GCA_007692645.1 Halomonadaceae bacterium
TGATGGCGATAATGACGATATGATTGTCAGGATCACTGCCAGCGCCGTCCAGGTTCCCGAACCCGGCACTCTGGCACTGCTTGGCCTGGGTCTGGCTGGAATGGGCATACGTTTCGGTAAGCGTCTCCTGGCCGCATAACCATTCAGTGAGCCACCCAAGGGTGGCTCACTGTTTTTTCCGTTCATCTACAACCACGCCGCTTTCCCACTCCCGCTTTTACGCTACCCACGTACAAAACCCTCTCACCGGCCACCGCCTTGTTCCAGGCTACCAGCAAAAGACTGTTGATTACCGGCACTCAGGACGGCAGAGTAAACCATTAACACTCTCTTACAAACTGAGGTCATACCGCCATGAATCAAGCTGTCGCTGCCGATGCTGTTGATCATGCCGACACCCGCGAGGCACACCTGTTTGCCCGTCAACAAGCCTTTGCTCATAGCCTTCGGCACACCACCGCTGCCCAGCGGCTGGCCAAGCTGGAGCAATTACGCAAGACCATAGAAGCCCACCGTGCTGATATTCAGCAGGCGGCTCTGGCGGATTTCAGTAAGCCCGCACCGGAAGTGGAGCTGAGCGAAATCTTCCCGATACTCCATGAAATAGCCCACGCCAAACGGCATCTGAAAAAGTGGATGAAACCCACCCGGGTCTTCCCTACTGCGGCCATGATGGGAACCCAGGGGCAGATTCGCTACGAGCCCCGGGGCGTGACTCTGATCATTTCCCCCTGGAATTACCCCTTTAACCTGACCTTTGGGCCCCTGGTATCTGCCATTGCGGCGGGTAACACCGCCATTCTCAAGCCGTCGGAAATGACCCCTCACTGCTCAGCCCTGATTGCCTCCCTGGTGAAAGAGGTTTTTCAGGAAGAGGAAGTGGCGGTGTGTGAAGGTGAAGTGGATGTGGCCCAGCGGCTTCTGGCGCTGCCTTTTGATCATATCTTTTTCACTGGCAGCCCCCAGGTGGGCAGCATTGTGATGCAGGCGGCAGCGAAACATCTGGCGTCGGTAACCCTGGAGCTGGGGGGGAAATCCCCAGCCATTGTGGATGACAGCGCCAACATTGAAAAAGCTGCCCGCAATATTGTCTGGGGCAAATTCACCAATAATGGCCAGACCTGTATTGCACCGGATTATGTAATGGTGGATCAGCGCCTGCGGGAGCCTTTCCTGAAAGCGGTTAAAGCCCGTATTGAGAAGACCTTTGGCACCACTGAACAGGCTCAGAAAGAAAATCCGGACTACTGCCGCATCGTCAACAGCAACCATTTTAACCGTATTCAGGGGCTGCTTGACGATGCCACTGAGCGTGGCGCTACCCTGGTGACCGGGGGTGGCAGCGAGGCAGAGCAGCGTTTTATTGCCCCCACGGTGCTCACGGACTTGTCAATGGAGGCCAAAATCATGGAAGAAGAAATCTTTGGCCCCCTGTTGCCGGTGATCTTCTACCAGGATCTCGATCAGGCAGTAAACACCATCAACGCCCTGCCCAAGCCTCTGGCTCTGTACATTTACAGCAAGGATAAAGCCCGCACCGAGCAGCTATTGACCCGAATTCCCGCTGGTGGCAGTTGTGTGAACCATAGCGTGGTGCAATTCCTTCATGGCAACCTGCCCTTTGGTGGAATCAACAACAGTGGCATTGGCAACTCCCATGGCTATTATGGATTCAGAGCCTTTTCCCATGAGAAGGCCAACGTAAGGGAGCGGTTCAGCATCACCCATTGGCTGTTTCCCCCTTACACCGGTTTTGTCCGGGCGCTGATCCGCCTGACCTCCCGCTTTTTCTCCTGATGAGCGGTAATAACCATAATAAAGAGAGCATCCATGTACGATTACATCATTGTTGGCGGTGGTTCCGCCGGTTGCGTTCTGGCTAATCGTCTGTCGGAAAATCCGGCAAATTCCGTCTGCCTGCTAGAGGCCGGCCCCGTGGATAAAAGCCCCATGATCCGCATGCCTGCGGGCTGCGTGGCGATTATGCCCGGCATGCTGTTCAAACCCCTGAACTGGCGCTTTGAGACCATCCCCCAGCAGGGACTGAATGACCGCCGCGGCTACCAGCCCCGTGGTCGAACCCTGGGGGGCAGCAGTGCCATTAATGCGATGATCTATACCCGGGGTCAACGAAGCGATTATGACCACTGGGCCAGCCTGGGCAATGAAGGCTGGGGCTATGACGATGTACTGCCTTATTTCCGCCGCACCGAACACCAGGAACGTGGCGAAGATGCCTACCATGGCGTTGGTGGTGGCCTGAATGTGGCGGACCTGCGCTCCCCTCACCCCATTGATGAGGCCTTTATTGAAGCCGCTGAACAGCGGGGCATTCCCCGCAATAACGACTTTAACGGTGAACAGCTGGAAGGGGCCGGCCTGTTTCAGGTGACCCAGAAAAATGGCGAGCGCTGGAGTGTGGCCAGGGGCTTTCTGGCACCGGTGCGCCACCGCAACAACCTCACCGTGATCACCGATGCCCGTGCCACCCGCATTCTGCTGGAAGGCAAACGGGCTACGGGTGTTCATTACCGCCACGGCAATAAAAACGTGGATATTCATGCCCGTAAAGAGGTGATTATCAGTGGCGGCGCCTTCCTGTCCCCACACCTGCTGATGGTCTCCGGCATTGGCCCCCGGGAAGAGCTTGAGAACCACAATATTCCGGTACAGCATGAACTCCCCGGGGTGGGCAAAAACCTTCAGGACCACCTGGATTACATTGCCGGCTACACAGCACCGGACAACAGCCTGTTTGGTTTCTCAGTCCTCGGGGGGGTAAAAATGCTCGGGGCTCTCGAGCAATACCGCAAATACCGCACCGGTATGCTCACCACCAACTTTGCCGAAGCCGGTGCCTTTATTAAAAGTGACGACCGCCTGGAGGAGCCAGACCTGCAGCTGCACTTTGTGGTGAGCATTGTGGATGACCATGCCCGCAAACTGCACTGGGGCCACGGCTTCAGTTGCCATGTGTGCGTGCTGCGACCCAAGAGCCGGGGCACCGTCGGGCTTTACAGCTCCAATCCCAGTGATGTGCCACGCATTGACCCCAATTTTCTCAGCCACGAGGAGGATGTTCAGACCTTGCTGAACGGGGTAAAAAAGATGCGCCACATTCTCGAGGCACCGGCACTGCAGTCTTACCGGGGCAAGAACCTGTTTGACAGCGATGCTGCCAACGACGAACAGCTGATCCAGCTGATACGGAACCGGGCCGACACCATCTACCACCCCGTAGGTACCTGCAAGATGGGCAATGACCCCATGGCCGTGGTGGATAGCCAGTTGCGGGTCCATGGCATGGAAGGACTGCGGGTAGTGGATGCCTCCATTATGCCCACCCTGGTCAGCGGCAACACCAACGCCCCAACCGTGATGATCGCCGATAAGGCAGCAGACGCCATACTGGCTGCTCACTGAGAAAACACGCCGGGTCTCTCCGACCCGGCATGCCTTTTCGGCGAATCACCCCTCACACCGCTATCTTCTTACCCCTGGCAATCCCTGTTTATCCCTGACAGCACCCCTGTTTATCCCTGACAAAGCCCCCCCTGACACCCAGCAGCATAACCCCAGGCAATTACAGTTCCGTCACTGGCCCCAGTTGATAAAGCGCTACCCCTTTCATGTTATGACGGGCCACCCGGCGCTAAGGTGGAGTGTGATTATTCCTTGACCAGTCAGCGGAGAAACACCCATGGCAGCGAATGAGAAATCCCGAAAAACACCCCCCGACAACAACGACGATCAAGCGAGGGGCTCCTCCAGTGGCGGTGGCAAACGTCAGCAGGGCTCGCCGGTGTATCTTGTTGACGGTGCCCGCACCCCTTTCATCAAAGCCCGTGGTAAACCCGGCCCCTTTTCCCCGGTGGATCTGGCGGTGCAATGCGGGCGCCCACTGCTGATGCGCCAGCCAATTCCTTTCTCAGCTTATGATCAGGTCATTCTGGGTTGCGTTAACGTTCTGCCTGAGGAAATGAACCCGGCCCGGATCGCCGCCTTGCGAATGGGGCTGGACGAAACCACCAGCGCATTCACGGTACAGATCAATTGCGGTTCCGGCATGCAGTCCATCGATACTGCCTACAAAACCATCCGCGAGGGCAGCGGTGACCTGATTCTGGCCGGAGGCACTGAGGCCCTGAGCAAGGCCCCCATGATGCTCTCTGAAGAGGCCGCACAATGGCTGGCTGGCCTGAGCGCGGCCTCTGGTCCCCAGGAGTATGCCCGGCAACTGGCCCGCTTTAACCCCAAGGAGTTCAAGCCGCAAATCAGCCTGATCAAGGGCCTGAAAGATCCCATTGAGGAGCTCAGTATGGGGCAGACCGCGGAAGTGGTGGCCCAGCATTTTCACATCAGCCGCCAGCAGGCAGATGCCTATGCAGTCTCCAGCCACCAGCGTCTTGCCAAAGCCCAGCAGGAAGGCTGGCTTGCAGGTGAAGTGGTTCCCGCCATTGCCAACGATGGGCGTTTTTTTGAGTTTGATGACGGCGTCAGACCCGACACCTCGGAAGAAACCCTGGCGGCACTTAAGCCCACCTTCGAACCACCCTATGGTCAGGTCACTGCCGGTAACAGTTCCCAGATCACTGACGGGGCCTCCTGGATCATCGTGGCTTCCGAGGCGGCGGTCAAAAAATACCGGCTGCAACCCAGGGCGGTGATTCTGGACAGTGAATGGTCAGCACTGAACCCGAAGGTCATGGGACTGGCCCCCACCCTCTGTGCCGGTGAAATTCTCAAACGGCACAAGTCCGGATTGAATGACATTGACCTGTGGGAAATCAACGAAGCTTTTGCCGCCCAGGTTCTGGCCTGTGTGGCGGCCTGGGAAGACAAGGAATTCTGCCAGGTGGCCCTGGGCCTGAATGAACCCATGGGGCGGCTGGAGAAAAGCCGCCTGAATGTGGACGGCGGTGCCGTGGCCATTGGTCACCCGGTGGGCACCAGTGGCAACCGTATCGTCCTGCACCTGATGAATACCCTGCAGCGGAAAAAGCTCAAGCGGGGCATTGCCACCGAGTGTATTGGCGGCGGCCAGGGTGGCGCCATGATGATCGAAGCCGTGACCTGATGGAAAACCCTGAACACCTGCTTTTGCCAGATCTTGCCAGCAACCACCGCAACCACCCCTGGAGGGAACCATGAACAGCCCGATAATGGAGGTTCTCGTAACCCGCGAAATGGAGCGGGGTTCTTACGCAAAAAAAGAACCCGGTAAAAAAATTGCCAGCCTTGAACACTGGCACCTCAGCCTGGACCAGAACGACATAGCCTGGCTGATTTTCGATAAAAAAGACGCCAGTGCCAACGTGCTTTCTGCTGCCGTACTGGATGAACTCAGGGAACTGGTACAGACTCTGGAGAACGAAAAGCCCCGGGGCCTGGCGCTACGCTCGGTGAAAAAAACCGGCTTCTGCATGGGCGCCGACATCCATGAATTCAGTGCCCTGACCACAGAGTCCCAGGTCATCGACAAATTGTCCGATGCCCACGCCGTGGTCAGCCGCTTTGAAGCCCTGCCCTTTCCCAAAGTCGCCATCATCCACGGCAATTGCCTGGGGGGTGGTCTGGAGCTGGCCCTGTGTTGTGACTACCGGTTGGCCATACCCGGCGCCAAACTGGGCTTTCCGGAGGTGCAGCTGGGCCTGCACCCGGGGCTGGGGGGCACCGCCCGCCTGTCCCGGCTGATTGACCCGATCCAGGCCATGACCATGATGCTCACTGGCAAGCCAGCCCCCGCGGAAAAAGCGAAAAAGCTCGGCCTGGTGGATGATATCGTCCACGAACGTCATGTGCTGACTGCTTTAGCGGCAATGGTTGAAGGCAAGGTCAAACACAGCAGCCACTGGCTACGGGAACAACTATTGACCAACAAGCCCGCCAGAATGCTGGAAACCCGGCAGATGCGTTCCCAAAGTGCAAAAAAAGCCCCCCCTGAACATTACCCGGCGCCGGAAGCCCTGATTCAACTCTGGGAAGACCATGGGGGTAGCCATAAAAGCATGCTCCGGGCAGAGATCGTCTCCTTTGCCCAACTGCTGACTTCCGAAGCCTCACGCAGCCTGGTCCGGCTATTTAACCTGCGGGGGAAAATGAAAGAACTGACACGCACCCAGGCAGAACCGGTGAGGCACGTGCATATCATCGGTGCCGGAGAAATGGGCGGGGATATTGCAGGCTGGTGCGCATTCAAAGGCTTACAGGTGAGCCTGTTTGATAAAAATCCAAAAAAACTCTCCGGTGCGGTTAAAAAACTCAACCAGCTGTGTCAGCGCAAACACCTCTCTGAGGCTGAGCAACGGGCAGTTCAGGACCGCCTGATGCCAGACTTCGCCAATCAGGGACTGGGCCATGCTGATCTGGTCATTGAAGCTGTGCCGGAAAACGCCACCATCAAACACAAGGTGTACCAGGAGGCGGAGCCGCAACTCAAAGAAGGGGCACTGTTGGCCACCAATACCTCCAGCATTCCCCTGCAACAGCTCAAAGAGCAACTGGAAGACCCTTCACGCCTGGTAGGCCTGCATTTTTTCAATCCCGTGGCCATGATGCCCCTGGTGGAAGTGGTCCGCCATGATGACATCTCTGACCAGACCTACGACCGTGCCCGCACATTCGTGGGCCAGATCGACCGCCTGGTGGCACCGGTAGCCACTGCCCCCGGCTTTCTGGTAAACCGGGCATTAACCCCCTATCTCATAGAAGCCATGATCATGCGGGATGAAGGCATACAGGCCGAAGCCATCGACCGGGTGGCGGAGCAATTCGGCATGCCCATGGGCCCCATTGAACTGGCAGACCAGGTGGGTCTGGATGTGTGCCTGAGTGTTGCCGACATGCTGCTGGAGCGACTGGATAGCCCTATTCCCGCGGTGCCCGACTGGTTCCGCAGCAAGGTGGAAGAAGGCAATCTGGGCCGCAAAACCGGCGAAGGGATGTACCACTGGAGTGATAACCAGCCAGAGAAGAAACAGCGGGTGGCAAAGGCTCCCCAAGACACCCTGGAGCGTTTGCTTTTACCCATGCTCAATGCCTGCATGGGGTGTTTACGGCAGGGGGTCATAGACAATGAGGAACTGGTGGATGGAGCAATGGTATTTGGTACCGGTTTTGCCCCCTTCCGTGGAGGACCACTGCACTATGCCCACTCCCGGGGTTTCGATCAGATTCACCAGCAACTGGAAACCCTGACCCAGCGCTACGGTGAACGCTTCAGGCCAGACCCCGGCTGGAAACAGCATTAAGGAGGAGAAATCGGATCGCTGGCCGGAAAGGTTTCCTCCAAGGCTTCATCCAGCTTGGAGGAATTGTCTTCAACCGGCCTGGCTGCCTCACTGTCCCCCCCGGGGGACAACGCTTCCATTGTGACCATGCCCACCAGCACTTTCTCAGGGTCTACCACCGGCAGACGCAAGACCTGCAACTGGTCCATGGTGCGAAGCACTGCCTGGCAGTCGTCACCCACAAAACAGTAATGGAAATCCCCAGAAAGGGCATCTGCCACAGGGGTACTGGCGGGCTCTTTCTGTTGGGCTACCACCCGCACTGCAATGTCCCAACCGCTCACCATACCGATCAGTTTGCCCTGCCCAACCACCGGCACTGCCTCCATATTCTCCCTGGCCATAATGGCGGCTGCCTGCTGCACCGAGTCCCTGACATCAACGGGAATGGCCTTAGGGGTCATCACCTCTTGTATTTGCATGGCATCTCTCCTGCTATGTGGTCCAGAAGACGCATTTTTCAGTCATCTTTCCCCTGTGACCAACAACTGACCGGGTCGTTTTGCCTAAACCCACTGTTTTTTTGGAACTAAGGCGGCAACCCCTTATCTGATGGGCATTCAGGGTGATTAGCATCCTGAGAAACAGCATACTCTGCCATGGAATCTCACTGGCGGAGTGACTCAGCCATCTGGTGAGATTTCAAGGAGGCACTCATGGCGGGCTCGCAAACACCGTCCCCTTCAGAAAGACACTCTCCCTCCCAGAGCCACTTTGACCAGAACCTGGTTCAGGCTGCTGCGTTAACCGGTGCCGCTGTGGCCCTATTCAATGGCGGGCGACGTGGTGGCATTCGTGGGGCTATTTTTACTCTGCTGGGATCGGGCATACTTTACAGTGTCGCCAGCGGACGCATACCAAGCCTGGAAAACCTGCCCCTGCTCAACAACATTCCCCGGCAAGTGCACCTGCAAAGCATCGTCAATATTGACCGCAGTGCCGAGGAAATTTACCGCCTCTGGCGGGACTTTCCCCAGTTACAG